>DATCHY010000174.1:0-3004 GCA_036508065.1 Geomonas sp.
CGCGGGATCGTAGCGGCGCACATGACCCACCAGGTCGTCGAACGCGGTCCAGAATTCAGCATGAACGGGGACGGAAAAGATCAGCAGCCCATCCTGCTTCAGCACGCGGCTCAACTCTGTCAGGGCCCCCAGGTCGTTCTCGACGTGCTCGATGATATCGAAGGCGCAGACCAGGTCGAATTTGCGGTCGCCATAAGGAAGCGCACCCGCCTCGCCCATCCGCGCGACCGCACCGCGTGCATTCAACTGTTCAATGACGGAAGCGCTGATATCGATAAAGTGGGTGCCGGCAAGAGGCAACCTTGGGCGCAGCCCGGGGCCTACCTCCAATCGCGCCGGTGAACCTGGCAGCAGTCCGGAGATCAGCGGCCAGGTGTTGAAGCGATCCGGGCGTGCCAGGCGGGTCTGCGACCAGAGTGCGTCGTAAAAGCTGTGATTGGTGGCGGCCGCATCCCTTGCGCCCGGAGCGGCCTCTTTATTTCCCGGCATAGTCTTTCTCCTACTGACCCTGCAAACAAACCACAAAGAAACATTAGCCACAAAAAGGCACAAAACGCGCAAAAAGTTAAAGGCATTAAAGGTTTATTTTGTGCCTTTTTGCGGATAAAAAGATTCTGGTTTCTTTTTTGTACTTAGTTTGAGCTTGTTTGTAAATTGCAATTTAGACTTTAAGGCGCGGCGATTGTTGTGGGCATAAAACAAACCGGGCACTACTGATTAAAAACAGGAAAAGTTAAAAGCTTGGGTTCAAAGACTGATTTACGTGAATACGCCCCAGCGGGGGAACTACTGTATGGCATATTGCAACAGTGCCGAGACGCATGCCATGCGTCTCTACGGGCTTTGCGCAGGTAAGTTTAACCTTGACGCTGGCTTATCTCAGATCCCCCCGGATTTTCTCCGCGGCAAATGGTTTTAATCCGTCATCATCCCTCGGCCTGAGCCATATCCTGCACCACGAACCTGCCGCAGACGAAACAGAGCAGACCCGCCAGCGCCATGACCAGGGGGGTGGTCAGGAGGGCGTTGCGCAGGCCCCAGTGGTCGGAGAGCCAGCCGATGAAGGAGGGAGAAACCGCGTCACCCAGGGCGTGGATGAAGAAGATGTTGACTGCAAAGGCCATGGCGCGGATGGCCGGATCGGTGACGTTGATGATGACGGTATTGAGCGGCCCGGTGTTGAGAAAGAGGAAGAATTCTGCGATGAAAATCGCGGACATGCAGGAGGAAAGCCCGGGCGCGAGGATGGCCCAGGCGGCGAAGGGGGCTCCGATCAGGAACCCCCAGCCGGAGACCAGCAGATACCCCTGGCCGCTCTTTTTTTGCCAGCGGTCGCCGAGCCAGCCGCCGGCCAGGGTGCCCAGTATGCCGGCCAGCACCGTGGTCGCGCCGAACAGCGTGTTCGCCTTTGCCACATCGAGGGAATGGACGCGGTACAGGAAAGAGGGAATCCACTGGGCGAGTCCACCGATGGCGAAGGTCATCGCCGCCATGGCGAGGGTGTTGGTGACAAACGAGCGGTTTCGGTATAAGGCGGAGTATCCCGAGGAGACCTTCCCCGGGTGCTGCGCTGCATCGTCGCCGCCGCGGGGAGGGGTGCGCAACAGCGCGATGGGAATGGCCAGCAGCAGTCCCGGGACACCAACCAGCAGAAAAGCGGCATGCCAGCCGTACCTTTGCCCCAGCACGCCTCCAAGGAGATAGCCGAGCGCGCTGCCGACCGGAATGGCGACATAGAACCAGGAAAGGATCTGGCCGCGGCGCTCCTTCGGGAAGAAATCGGCGATGAGGCCGGGTGAAACCGTGCCGAAACTCGCCTCGCCGACCCCGACGGTGGCACGCGCGGCCAGCAGGGTCCGGTAGCCGGGGGCAAAACCGGCCAGGGCCGTGGCCAGGCTCCAGACCACCAGGCCTCCGGAGGCAAGTTTGACCCGGCTCCAGTGGTCGCCGAGCCAACCGAAGAGCGGTGCGAAGAGCAGGTAGCTGAGCATGAAGGCGCTGCCGAGGAAACCAAGCTCCGTGTCGGAGAGATGCAGATCGATCTTGATCAGGGGAAATACCGCGAAGAGGACCTGCCGGTCGATGTAGTTAAGCAGGTTAACCGCCAAAAGGAGCCCCAGGGCGTAGCGGCGGTAAGGGAGAGAAATCGGCCCAGCATCCATACTGTGTATCCTCCAAAAGCTATCAAAACAAAAATCTCAAATGCAATGAAACGCGGATTCTATCGATTGAGCGAAAGCACTGCGCCGTGCGCAGCGACCGACGGGTAACATCTTAACAAAAATAAAGACGCATTGCATGCGTCTTAGCACTGCGTATCAAGTTTGAAGGTGTCCATGAAAGGCGGAGACGCATGAAAGGCGGAGACGCATGCAATGCGTCTCTACCCGGGGGGGCCAGCTTGAAGGTGTTCGTGACAAGGCGAAAGACGCATGCGATGCGTCTCTACCGGTCACAACGCTTCCACCGCCTGGCGCGTCTTCTCCACGATCTCCGCCGGTTCCTCGTAACGAAACCGCAGCGGCTTGCCGAAGGTTACCGTCACCCGTCCCCGCTTGGGTAAGCTGGCATCGGGCGGAAGTACCTCCTCGGTCCCGCTGATTTTTATCGGCACTACCGGGATCCCCAACTCCTTGACCATGACACCCAATCCCATCTGGAAGGGTTGCATCCTGCCGTCCCGGGAATGTGAGCCTTCGGGGAAGATCAGGATGTTGACGCCGGCATCGGCGAGCCTTCCCATGTATTTGAGCGAGCCGCTGAACCCCCGGGTCTGGGGCAGAGGAAAGAGGTTGATCAGCAGGGTGCCGTACTCGTAGCAAACGCGCCTCCAGATAAGGCTGGCCCCATGGTAGTCTCCGAAGAAGAACTCTTCCCAGGCCGCGCTGGCGGTAGTATAGCGGAGCTTCGGCGGGAGCGCAAACATGACGGATGGCTGGTCCAGGTAGCTTAAATGGTTGGACACGAAAAAGACCGGTCCGTCCAGCTTTTCCAGCTCGCCCCC
>DATCHY010000175.1:0-3921 GCA_036508065.1 Geomonas sp.
TGCGCGCCTTCTCAGCGACCATCGATTACCGCAAGCTCTTCCCCATGATGCTGATGGAGGAGGGGTTGCGCGAGACGCTGGACGCCCTGCAGGGACGGGTGGAGCTCGCCGTCTGCACCAACCGCGCCAGCTCCATGGACATGCTGCTGGAATCCTTCGGTCTCGAGCGCTACTTCAGCTGCGTCATGACGGCAGGGCGGGTCGCCAACCCGAAGCCGCACCCGGAGCCGCTTTTGAAGGTGCTGGAGCAGTACGGAATCGGCGCGCACCAGGCGCTCTTTGTCGGAGATTCCGAGGTGGACCGCCAGGCGGCAGACGCCGCGGGTGTCCCATTTGTCGCCTATCGCGGCGACATGCGCGCCATCGCCCGGATAGACAGGCATCTCGACCTGCTGTCACTTTTGTAAGACGACATACTCCCGCCCTCGGCTCCGCTCAGGGACCACCCTCCGACCTCAGGGGCCAGACGTCCGCTGGGCCGAGTCCAGGCGCTTGGCTGGAAAAGTCCGTTCATTGCCGCACTCTTGATTTCCATGTTGAAATGATTTCATAAAATATCTATTATCCAAGCAGTTGCTGCTGCAGCGCTCAAATCAACCAGCGCATCCGACTTCATGCGCTGGTCCGGGTAAAAACACGGCGTCGGCAATTGCCGCATCTCGTTTTACCTACGCCGGCCCTGCCGGCAGAAACGACGCTTGTTGGAGCAGTAAGGGGGGCGGGATGGAGCTTACACCGTTTGAAGAGGGCGAGAGACTGTTCAGCCGGGCCTTGGATGCCTTGGCTGCCGGCGAGACCCCGTCGGCACTTGCCCTGCTGGAGCGGGCGCTCAAGCAGAACGACAACCGTTCCTGGCACTCCTACCTCGGGTACTGTATCGCCAAGGAACGCGGGCAGGTGAAAAAGGGGAGCGATCTCTGCGTCGCCTCCCTGGAACTGGAACCGGAGAACCCGGTACACTACTTGAACCTGGCGAAAGTCCATCTGGTCGCAGGTCACAAGCCGGAAGCGATTGGCGTCCTCAGGAAGGGGATGGCTCTGGGAGGAAACCAGGAGATTCTCGTGCTGCTGGGCGAGATCGGGACCAGAAAGGCCCCCGTCCTTTCCTTTCTGCCGCGCGACAACCCCTTTAACAGGGTGCTCGGGCTGTTACTGGACCGTTTGGGGCTGCGCTAAAGCCAAAGGTCGCTCACGACCCGGGGGCGCCTTGTCTCGTTATCGGTTTTATTCGTGCAAGGTTTCTGATCGGTCCTGGCAACAGGGCGGACCCAACGGGTCTTGAAATGTCTGATTACAAAAAAATGAGCCTGCTGTCCACCTTAGGACAGCAGGCTCTTTTTGCTGCAATATCTGTCAGCTGATGCGAAAAACCGCCTCGCTCATAGGGGATCACTGGCGCTGAAACGTGTTTTATTGACTCGCCTTCAGTCAGCTTCTCAGTCAGGGGTTGCTTGCTAGGAATATGTAGTATAATTAATCATTCGTTGGCAAAGCCGATAGGAGGGGGGGGCGCAATGGCCGGTCGTTTCAGGGAGCAGGGGGCGTTCAGTTGGTTCGAACTGACGACTACGGATGTGCGTGCGGCTGAGGCCTTCTACACCAGGCTCTTTGGCTGGACCACGGAGCCTTGGATCGGGGAGGGGACCTATACCCTGATCAAGGTTGACGGGAAGGAGGTCGGCGGCATCGTATCGGCCCCTTCGGGCGAGGCGCCGAAGCCGGGTAGCTGGGGGATCTACATTACCGTCACCGACGTCGACGAGACGGCCCGGAGGGCGCCTGAGTATGGCGGCAAGGTCCTGGTACAGCCGACTGACATACCGAAGGTGGGCCGCTTCTGCATCATCGAGGACCCGCAGGGGGCGGTGATAACCGCAATTACCTATTGCCACGGCTAGGACCGTCGTTGGTAAAGCCGGTTAGTGGCTAATTCCACTTTGTCTGATTTACCCTTCAACGCTCCCTCACCCCAACCCTCTCTCGGAGGGAGGGGAGTCAGCATGTTTCGTGCAAAGGGCATGAAAAAAGCCGCGGCACCCGTTTTAGCAGGTGCCGCGGCTTTTTTATGCTCCGCTCGGGGGATCAGATCCCCAGGACCAGCGACATTTCGCGCAGATCATCCTGCCGTCTCTTCTCGCTGACCACGACCGTCTCCAGCAGGGTCGGGACAATCGCGTTGCAGCACAGCCCGACCATCTTTCCTTTCTGCCCCGCCAAAAGGAGCTCCACCGCCGAATTGCCCAGGCGGCTGCCAAGCAGCCTGTCGAAGACCGACGGTGCGCCGCCGCGCTGGTAGTGGCCGAGCACCGTCACCCGCGTCTCGAACCCGATGGCGTCCTTGATGGTGTCCGCGATGTTCTGGGCACGGCCCGCCCCCTCGGCCAGGATGATGATGGCGTTGCTGCGGCCCTCCTCGTAGCGGAGGCGCAGCTGGTTGCAGAGGTCCGAGATGTCGCACTCGACCTCCGGGACGATGGCGTACTCGGCGCCGGTGGCGATCGCCGTCATGCTGGCTAAGTAGCCGGAGTTCCTCCCCATCACCTCGATGACGAAGGCCCGGTCATGGGAGCTCGCCGTGTCCTTGATGCAGTCGACGGCATAGATGATGTTGTTGAGCGCCGTGTCGACGCCCAGCGCCATGTCGGTGAAGGGGATGTCGTTGTCGATGCTGGCGGGAATCCCGATCGCCGCGACCCCCATCCGGTGCAGCGCCAGGGCGCCGTTTAGCGAACCGTCGCCGCCGATGATGACGAGCCCGTCCACGCCGAGCTCATGCAGGTGCCGCACCGCCTTCTCGCGCCCGAGCACGGTCCTGAACTCCTCGCTTCGGGCGGACTGCAGGAAGGTGCCGCCGCGGTGCAGAATCCCCGCCACCTCCTTGGTCCCCATCTCCAGGAATTCCCCTTTCAACAGCCCGACGTACCCCTTGCGGAAGCCGACCACCTGCACCCCGTGAGCGAGTGCCGTCCGGGTGGCGCTCCTGATGGCGGCGTTCATTCCGGAACAGTCCCCGCCGCTCGTTAGTATCCCGATTTTCTTCATATAGACTCCAGATCTTTTTGGATGTACGGAACCTGATGATCCCTACTGCCCGATTGGCAGCGCTATGGCAGATTGAATATACCACGTACCGACCGGCTTTCAAACAGATGCAGAAAGGCGAGTGACGGGTGCGCCGGGTGAACGTTGTCGGATAGCAGGCGTGGGGTGGTGAGAAGTAGTTACCCCTTTCCCCTTTCCCCCTTGATCCACTCCATGCGCTCCTTGATGCTCTTCTCGTAGCCGTTTCCCTTGGGCTCGTAGAAGCGCTTCCCGGCGATCTCTTCCGGGAGGTACCCCTGCGCCACGTACCCCCCCTGGTAGTCGTGCGGATAGCGGTATCCCTTACCGTAGCCGAGACCTTTCATGAGGGAGGTGGGTGCATTCCTGATCTGCATCGGAACCGGGAGCGCGCCGCTTTGCCTCACTTCGGCGAGTGCCTGGTTGATCCCGACATAGGAGGCGTTCGATTTGGGCGCCGTGGCGAGGTAGCTTACCGCCTGGCCCAGTATGATCCTTCCCTCGGGCATCCCCACCAGCTGGAAGGCCTGCAGCGCCGTGACCGCCAGCTGCAGGCCGCGCGGGTCGGCGTTGCCGACGTCCTCGGAGGCGAAGACCACCATGCGCCTCAGGATGAAGATCGGATCCTCTCCCGACTCCAGCATGCGCGCCAGCCAGTAAAGCGCCGCGTCCGGGTCGCTGCCGCGCATCGACTTGATGAAGGCGGAGATGACGTTGTAATGCTCCTCGCCTCCCTTGTCGTAGAGCAGCGGCTTCTTCTGCACCGCCTCACGGGCGGTCTCCAGCGCGATGGTGCCGCTGTGCGCCAGACGGGCCGCGGTTTCCAGGGTGTTGAGCGCGACGCGCGCGTCGCCCCCCGCC
>DATCHY010000176.1:0-5603 GCA_036508065.1 Geomonas sp.
TCGCGGTCGGCGACGGCCAGAGCCTGGGCAACACCCTTTCCTTCGGCGGGCCCTACTTCGGTTTCATCGCCACGAGAAAGCGCTTCATCAGGAACCTGCCGGGTCGGATCGTCGGCGAAACCGTGGACCAGGAGGGGCGGCGCGGCTACGTCCTGACGCTGCAGGCGCGTGAGCAGCACATAAAACGGCACAAGGCGACCTCCAACATCTGCTCCAACCAGAGCCTCTGCGCGCTGCGCGGACTGATCTTCGCCGCGGCCCTGGGAAAGCAGGGGTTCGAGGATCTGGCCTCCCTCAACTTCGACAAGGCGCAGTACGCGAAAGAGCTTCTCTCGGCCATCAAGGGGGTGCGCGTCCTGAACGCCGGGCCGACCTTCAACGAGTTCACCCTGGCGCTCCCGAAGGCCGGGGCGGAGGTGGTGGAGCGGCTGCTTGGGGCGGGGGTCGCGGCCGGTGTGCCGCTGGGGGCCTACTACCCCGGAATGGACGCGGCGATCGTCGTGACGGTGACGGAGAAAAGGACCAGGGCCGAGATCGACGCCTTTGCCAGCCTGCTGGAGGAAGCCCTATGGAACTGATATACGAAAAGTCCGTCGCCGGCCGCACCGGCGTCAGGATCCCGATCTCGGACGTGCCCAAGGCCGCCCCGCTTCCCGAAGCGTTGTGCAGGGGCGCCGCCCCCGCCTTCCCCGAGGTGAGCGAGCTCGACCTGGTGCGCCACTACACCAACCTCTCCCGCAGGAACTTCTCCGTCGACACGAACTTCTACCCCTTGGGCTCCTGCACCATGAAGTACAACGCCAAGGTGATGGAGAACGCGGGCGCGCTCTTTGCGGACTGCCACCCGGTGCTGGCGTTGCTTCCCGGCGGCGAGAAGCTGGTGCAGGGACCTCTTTCGCTGATCCACGGCCTGGAGCAGCAGCTGGCCGAGATCACCGGCATGGACGAGGTGACCACCCAGCCGCTGGCCGGAGCGCACGGCGAGATGACCGGGATCATGACCATCGCCGCCTACCACAAGGCGCGCGGCGAAGCTCGCAAATACGTCATCGTCCCCGACTCCTCGCACGGCACCAACCCGGCAAGTGCCGCCATGGCGGGGTACGAGATCATCACCATCCCGACCGCCCCCTACGGCGACATGGACCTGGACGCCTACCGCGCCGCCATGAACGGCGAGGTGGCGGCGGTCATGATGACCTGCCCGAACACGCTCGGCATCTTCAACCCGCACATCGGCGAGATCTGCGAGATCGCCCACCAGGCGGGCGCGCTCACCTACTACGACGGCGCCAACCTGAACGCCATCATGGGGAAGGTGCGGCCGGGAGACGTCGGCTTCGACGTGGTCCACGTCAACCTGCACAAGACCTTCGGCACCCCGCACGGTGGCGGCGGTCCGGGGAGCGGCCCGGTCGGCGTGAAAAAGGGGCTGATCCCGTTTCTGCCGACCCCAAGGGTCGTCAAGACCGCCGACGGCAGCTTCAGCGTCGTGGCGCAGACCGGAGGGATCGGCAGGGTCTCCGACTCCTTCGGCAATTTCGGCATCATGGCGCGCGCCTTTGCCTACATCACCCTTCTGGGGGGCGAGGGGCTCATCGAGGTGAGCGAGCAGGCGGTCCTGAACGCCAACTACATGATGGCGCGGCTCAAAGGAGAGTACGAGCTTCCCTTCGACGTCACCTGCATGCACGAGTGCGTATTCTCGGCGAGCCGCCAGTTAAAGGACGGGGTGCACGCCATCGACATCGCCAAGTATCTGATCGACCGTGGCTTTCACCCGCCGACCGTCTACTTCCCGTTGAACGTGAAGGAGGCGATCATGATCGAGCCGACCGAGACCGAGAGCAAGCAGACCATGGACGCTTTCATCGAGGTGATGCTGGAGGCTGCCAGGGTGGCGCGGAGCAATCCCGCCGCGCTGCACGAGGCGCCGGTCACCACCCCCGTCGGCCGTCTGGACGAGACCAGGGCCGCCAGGGCGCAGCAGGTCTGCTGCGAGTAGCGCGTTGGGCAAAGAAAAGATGCCGTGGAAATGACGTACAGGTAGGAGAGCTCCGGGGGGAAACTCCCGGAGTTTTTTTTGCCGGCGGTCAGGCCCTTTGCCAGCTTACGGCCGCCCCCCTGGAACCTTGCCGCAGGGAACCGCGGTCACCCGGTATTGTGGAGAAAGCGAAAAACTGCTACAACGGTTGCTGGAGGACAGCCATGGAATCGAACAAGAAGTCACACACCCGTGAGTTTATGATTGGAGCGGTTGAGCTGATCACCAGTGGCGGCGCCACCGCGGCCCAAGTCGCAAAAGATATGGATATCCCGATGGATACGCTCTACCAATGGATTCAAGAGTTCTCAGTAAAGCCGGAAAAAGCGTTCCCCGGCAAAGGGAATTTGACTTCTGATGCCGAGACGATCCGTCAGCTCCGGCGTGAGACTGAGCGGTTAACGCTGGAGTGCGAGATGCTGAAAAAAGCACGTAATTATTCAGTATGACTAAGTCCATAACTCCAGTTGCCCCTACGTTACGAAACCTGTTAAATGGAAAGGTTTTGCGTATGCTGAATAGTTTACGAAAAAAATAAATAAGCATGCGGACGTTCCTTCCGTGCGTAGAGACGCATTGCATGCGTCTCCTTAATCAAGTTGAGGGGACATTAGTCTTGGCGATTGCTACAGTGCTGAGACGCATGCAATGCGTCTCTACAGGATTTATGCAAGGATATAGCATTCGTAATAATTCGTGCCATTCGTGGCTAAGATGTTTTGTTCGATGTCTGATCTTTCGCGGAAATAACCTTTCGCCAGACACATTGCATACCGGGTAGAGACGCATTGCATGCGTCTCAGTCTTTTCAAACACTGGCGGCATCAATACATCCCGAGACGCATGCAATGCGTCTCTACACCTCAACGGGAGGACAGTTCTCGCATGACGGATAATGCGCCGGTGTGGCGCCTGATAGACGCCGGACCGCTGGACGGTCCCGCGAACATGGCGCTGGACGAGGCCCTGCTTTGCTGTTTCGACGCGGGGCGCTCCCTACCGGTGCTGAGGCTGTACGGCTGGAATCCGCCGGCGCTCTCCGTCGGCCGCTACCAGGACGCTGCCGCGGCGCTGGATCTTGAGCTCTGCGCGGCTGACGGGGTCCCGGTGGTGCGCCGCATGACCGGCGGCGGGATCATCTTTCACGCCCAGGAGCTCACCTACAGCATGGTCTGCGCGCCGGAGCATATCGGAGAGGTGGTGGGGGTGAAGGACGGTTTCCGCAAGCTGTGCGGCTTCCTGCTCGGGACCTATCAGCGGCTCGGGCTGGAGGCGGCCTTTGCAGGCGACCTGAACCATGCCGGGGAGCGACTGGGCGAGCGCACCGCCTTCTGCTTTGCGGGGAAGGAAGAGTTCGACGTCCTGGTTAACGGACTGAAGATCGGCGGTAACGCCCAGCGCCGGCTGCGGGGAGCCATCCTGCAGCACGGCTCCATCCCGCTGGAAAGCCGGGTGCAGGACGCGCTCCGTTACCTCAGGGATCCGGCACCCGGTGCCGCAGGGGCGGTGAGCCTGGCCGAGCTCGGCCTGCGTCCGGAACTCGCGGCACTCAAGGGGATGCTGGTCGATTCCTTCCAGGAGCGGCTCGGCGTGCGGCTTCATGCTGCCGCCTTGACTGCCGACGAGTTGGCCAGCGCTGCGCGGCTTGAGAAAACGAAGTATCGCAGCGACGAATGGAATCTGGCAGGTACGTTATCCGCGGCTCCTGTGGGGGCACTCCTTGCGGCTGCCCTGCCGTAGGGGAAGGCACCTGTTTTCTAACCTCGGACAGACCACCGCCCCCGTGACCCGTAGGGGCGACCCGCTGGGTCGCCCGCCTTTGATTCCTGGGTGTCGGTGCAAGGTCCCTGGGCGGTTTAGCCGCTGGTCGCCCCACCGGGTCCCCTGCCATTACCAACCGCAACGCTGGAATTGACAGGCGATTGCGCGCCCAAGCTGGACGCCAGATGGTTAAAATGAAAGAGCACTTTTTAACAACAGTTATTCACATTTCACGGATGGCACTACCATGAACCTGACCCGAAAACCCGCCTGGCTGCAGAAGAAGATCGTCCCCTCCGCGCACGGCGAAATGGAGGGGCTCCTGAAGGAATTGAGCCTGAACACTGTCTGCCAGCAGGCACGCTGCCCGAACATCACGGAATGCTTCAGCAAGCGCCAGGCGACCTTTCTGATCCTCGGGCGTATCTGTACCCGGCTCTGCTCGTTTTGCAGCGTCTCCAAGGAAACTCCGCTCCCGCCCGATCCGGGGGAGCCGGCCAGCGTTGCGGAGGCGGTGCGCCGTCTCGGGCTCTCCCACGTGGTGGTGACCAGCCCAACCCGCGACGACCTCCCCGACGGCGGTGCGGCCGCGTATGCGGAGACGGTGGCGCGCATCAGAGTCTCGTCGCCGCAGACCAAGGTGGAACTCCTGGTTCCCGATTTCATGGGGAACGCAGCGGCGCTTGCGGCCGTGGTGGCGGGCGCCCCCGATATCCTGGGGCACAACCTGGAGACCGTGCCGAGGCTGTACGCGATCAGATCCGGAGCCGATTACCGCAGGTCGCTCGATCTTCTCGCGCAGGCCCACCGGCTCGACCCTGAGCTGAAGACCAAGTCGGGGCTCATGCTCGGTCTCGGCGAGGAGGAAGGGGAGCTGTTTGCCGTGCTCGAGGATCTGCTCAAGACCGGTTGCTCCTACCTGAGTCTCGGCCAATACCTGGCACCCAGCCGGCTGCATCACCAGGTGGAGCGCTTCGTGGAGCCGGCGCTCTTCGAACGTTACCGGGCTGAAGCCCTCGCCCTCGGCTTTCTGCATGTGGAGAGCGGCCCTTATGTGCGCAGTTCTTACCACGCTGAGCTCTACGGCGCTGCAACTGCTGCTGAACAACAACCGCCGCCGTCCTCGCCCTCAGCACCGCTGTCGCAGCAGGTCGGCTGCCTGGACCGGAAATCATGAGTGGGCTCAAGCCCCGAAGGGGAGGCCGGGGCGGCTTCCTTCTGGTCCTGGCATTGCTGCTCTTACCGGCGGCGGCCCTGGCGGGGCGGCAGTCACCTGTCGATGGTGGTGTGGTTACCTCGGGAGTCGGCTGGCGGCTTGACCCGTTCGGCAGCGGGAGGATGACCTATCACAACGGTTACGACATCGCCGTTCCGATGGGGACCCGGGTCTACCCGGTGGAATCGGGAACGGTGTACTTCGCCGGAACCTACAAGGGGTATGGGGAAATGGTCGCCGTTGATCACGGAAACGGCTACGTGACCATTTACGGGCACAATTCGCAGGTGCTGGTCAAGCCCGGCGACCGGGTGAAGACGACGACCGTGCTTGCCCTCTCCGGAAGCACCGGGAGGTCCACAGGGCCGCACGTGCATTACGAGATGAGGCAGACACCGGGTCATCAAAAGGAGCGTCGTGCCGCGATGCAGGCTGATCTGCAGAAGGCGGTGAGGGAAACAGTTGAGGGTCTGATCGAGAAGGAACTGCAGGGACAGGGCGGCAGCAGCGAGCAGTATTTTCCGCCGGAAGCAGGGGATTAAAAACAGGGACTGGGGGCTGGGGACTGGGGACTGGGGGCTC
>DATCHY010000177.1:0-2191 GCA_036508065.1 Geomonas sp.
GGCTACGCGACCCTGGTAGCTCCGCTTTCCGGGGTGGTGCTCTCCAAATCGGTGGAGCCCGGGGAGCAGGTCGCCGCGGGGACGCCGGTGGTCACCTTGGGCGACACGGGGCAGTGCTGGCTCAAGGGGTACATTCCGGAGACCGAGCTCGGGCGGGTGAAGCTCGGACAGGGGGCGAGGGTGACCACGGACAGCCACCCCGGTAAGGTTTACCAGGGGAAGGTCAGCTTCATATCGAGCGAGGCGGAGTTCACCCCCAAGAACGTGCAGACGGAGAAGGAACGGGTGAAGCTCGTGTACCGGATCAAGATCTCGCTCGCGAATCCCGGTATGGAGCTGAAGCCGGGAATGCCGGCCGATGCCGAGATCGCCACCGGCGCCCGCTAGGCTGTCTCCTCCCTTTGCACCTACAACACCGATTCTGTAGCGGCACCCCTTGCGGGTGCCCTGGTCTACGGCTGCCGGTGGGCACGGCCCACCCTACGGCTGCAGGACAGCGGCAACTAAATAGTTATCCATATTGGAGATTGACGCCAGCTGGGGCAAGGTGAGGGGCAGGATGCCTGACGGGGAAACGATCAGAACGGAGCAGTTGAGCAAGACCTTCGGCCCGCTCACCGCGGTTGACGGGCTCACCCTGAGCATTCCCCGGGGGGAGCTGTTCGGCCTGGTCGGCTCCGACGGCGCCGGGAAAAGCACCACGCTGCGGATGCTCACCGGCATCATGGACCCCTCCGGTGGCGAGGCCTGGGTGCTCGGCAGCAGCATGAGCCGCGCCGCGGATGCGGTCCGGGGCCAGATCGGCTATATGAGCCAGCGCTTCGGCCTCTACCCGGACCTGACCGTGCTGGAAAACCTCCTCTTTTACGCCGACATCCAGATGATTCCCCGCCGCGGGCGCGACGCGAGGATCGCGGAACTCCTCTCCTTCGGCAAACTCGTCCCCTTCAAGGACCGCCCCGCCGGCAAGCTCTCCGGCGGGATGAAACAGAAACTGGGGCTCGCCTGCGCCATGGTCCACAAGCCGCGGGTCCTCTTCCTGGACGAGCCGACCAACGGCGTGGACCCCGTGTCGCGGCGCGACTTCTGGCGCATCCTCTACGGGCTTCTTGCCGAAGGGGTGACGGTCTTTGTGGCCACCGCCTATCTGGACGAGGCGGAGCGCTGCGGCAGGGTAGGGCTGATGCACCGGGGGAGTCTCCTGGCGTGTGACACGCCGCAGGGGCTGAAAAAGCTCATGAAGGGAGGCGTCCTGGAACTGGCAACCAGCGACCCGCGCCGGGCGGTCAGGCTCCTTTCGGAGGCATTCCCCCCGGGATCGGTGGCACTATTCGGCGAGCGGCTGCACCTGTACGCCCCGGAGCCCGGGGAAGCGGGGCGGCTCGCTGCGGCAAGCCTCAGCGCCGGCGGTCTGGAGCTCACCGCCGTCAGGGAGGTGGAACCCTCGCTGGAAGACCTGTTCGTGTCGCTGCTGCATTAGGCGGAGCGGGCCGGCTCTGACTGGTCCGACTGGTCCGACTGGTCCGACTGTAAACCGGGGAGGTTAATGTTGAACGCAAAGGAACCATCGACCGCCGTCTCGCTGCGGGAGCTGACCAGGCGCTTTGGCGACTTCACCGCGGTGAACCGGGTGACGCTCGACGTCGCGCGCGGGGAGATCTTCGGCTTTCTCGGCCCAAACGGCGCCGGGAAATCGACCACCATCCGGATGCTTTGCGGCATCCTGGCGCCCAGCTCGGGAAGCGGGACGGTCGCGGGCTACGACATCGCAACGGAGTCGGAACGGATAAAGACGCAGATCGGCTACATGAGCCAGAAATTTTCCCTCTACGAGGACCTGAGCGTCGAGGAAAACATCGACTTCTACTCCGGCATCTACCGGATACCGGCGCAGAAAAAGCAGCAGCGCAAGGAGTGGGTGATTGAAATGGCGGGGCTTACCGGGCAGCGGCAGGCGAGGACCTCCACCCTTTCTGGCGGCTGGAAACAGCGGCTGGCGCTCGGCTGCGCCATCCTGCACGAGCCTCCCATCGTCTTTCTGGACGAGCCTACCTCCGGGGTCGACCCGATCAGCCGCCGCAGCTTCTGGGAACTCATCTACCGGCTGGCGGGGCAGGGTGTCACCATCTTCGTTACCACGCACTACATGGAGGAGGCGGAGTGCTGCGATCGCCTCGGGTTCATCTTCGGT
>DATCHY010000178.1:0-7662 GCA_036508065.1 Geomonas sp.
CGGTCGATGAGATCCGCCTCCACCTCCAGGCTGGCGGCCCCGGTGAAGAGGTCGTCGATCGCCACCTTGTCGGATTCATATTCCTGGGCGGCAAGCCCCAGGGCGTCGGCCTTGATCCGGAGGTTGGTGTCCTTGGTGACCAGGATCACCGGCACCGCCGGCCCGGTTTCCATAAGGTCCACGGCAACGGCCAGAATACGGTTGTCGCCGCGCTCCTCGCGCAGCTCGGGCGGGAGCCTCTTCATCACCTTCTCTTCGTAGATCTCGATCCGGAGCGTCCCGCCATTTTCCAGGGGGACCCCCTTGGAGAGGGAACCCACCTTGCGGAAGGCGTCCATGATCCGTGAGACCTGCCTGGCGTTGCGGCCGGTCTCGTTCATGTCCTTCTTGAACCTGTCGATCTCCTCGATGACGGTGATAGGAATGATGATGGAATTATCCTTGAACCTGCCAAGGGCCTGCGGGTCGTAAAGAAGAACGTTCGTATCGAGCACATAGATTTTCTTCATATCTACCCCCTGTACGTTATCGCATCTGAAAACCGGCTTTTCCTCCCGCATCGTGCTTGAATCTTCCCGCTCCGCAATCGTTTCCATTTCTATCTATCAGCCTCTTAACCTTAACCTTAACCTGATTTTTTGATTTCGTGCAGCGCCTTCAGAAAGTACGCTATATCCGCTTCGCTGTTAAAGAAACCGGGGCTCACCCTGACAGTCCCGGTCGGATAAGTGCCGATGGTCCTGTGGACGTCCGGGGCGCAGTGCAGGCCGACCCGCACGCTGATGTCATACACGCTGTCGAAAAGATACCCCAGAGTGGCCGGATCGTGCCCGTCCACGTTGAAAGAGACGGCACCTCCACGCTCGCCCTGCGCCGGGCCATAAACGGTGACCCCGGGGGTGGCGTGCAGCCCTTCCAGAAGCTGCCCGATCAGCAGCTTCCCCTTTGCCCTGATCCGGTCTATCCCGGTCTCCAGGATAAACTCGAGACCCGCCTTCAGCGCTGCAATGGCGGGGGTGTTCATGGTGCCGCTTTCAAAACGCTCGGGCATCTCCTGCGGCTGCTCCAGACTGCTCGTATTGCCGCCGGTACCGCCAACCTGCAGCGGGTCGAGCTGGATGCCCGGGGCCAGCGCAAGGATCCCGGTCCCGGGAGGCCCGAAAAGGCCCTTGTGCCCGGGTGCTGCCAGCAGATCGATCCCCATCCCTTCTGCGTCAATCGGAAAGTAGCCGGCACTTTGGGCCGCATCCAGCAGGAACAGCGCCCCGCCCGCCCTCGCCATGCGGGCGATCTCCCCGATCGGCTGCACGGTCCCGGTCACGTTGGAGCAGTGAGCCAGCGCAACCAGTCGCGTGTTGCGGCGCATGGCGCTGGCGACGGCTCGCTCCGGCACTCTCCCTTCCCGGTCTGCCTGCACGAAAGTGACCTCCACCCCCCGGCTGCGGATCAGGTGCAGGGGACGCAACAGGGCGTTGTGCTCCATGCTGCTGGAGACCACGTGATCGCCGGGCTTGAGAAGGCCGTTTACCACAATGTTGAGGGATTCCGTGGCGCTGTGGGTGAAGATGAGGCGGGACGAGTCCGAGACACCGAAGAATCGGGCGAGAGCCGACCGGGCGGCAAAGACGATGCGAGCCGCAGCGAGCGACTTCTGATAGCCACCCCTCCCCGGAGCCACACCGATCTCCCGCATCGCTGAATCCATGGCCAGGTATACGGAATCGGGTTTCGGGAATGAAGTTGCAGAGTTATCGAGGAAGAGCGACATAACTAATTACTAGCACTTTAGAGGGGGTTTGGCAACCGCTTTCATGAACGATTCAGGGCACCAGGCGCACCGGTTCGCAGGCCGGCACGGCGAGTTCGGCAAGGATCCTTGCGGTCAATACCCGCTCCACGGAAGACATGGCCTGGTCGGTCTCGGCGACGTTGTCGACCTTGCCGCCGGCCATCATGCCGTGCCCCCCGGCGCTCCCCATTCCCGCGACCAGGGTGCGGATCAGTTCGCCGGCGTTGATATTCTCGCTGGCGGTCCTGATGGAGAGGATCATCTCGGAGTTGTAGTGTCCCATGGAAAGCACCGTTTCCACCCCCTCCAGCCGCAGCAGGAGGTCGGCGAGTTCGGCCACCAGTTCCGGGAACTGCACCTGTTTGAGCGTGGCGACCAGCACCTTGCCGTAGATCGTCGTGTGCTCGAGGGCGCTGTGCAGGGCGGTGAAGTATTCCCGGGGCAGAGGCGGGCGGGTGATGCTGTTCAGCAGGGTCTTGTTGGCCAGGGGGAACAGGGTGAGGTAGGCGTCGCGGTCGGGACGCCTCGCCTCCCGGCCCAGATCCTGGGTTTCGGACTTGATGGCGTAGAAGAGGGCCGTGGCGAGCTTGGTCCCGAGCGAGACCCCCTGCACCTTCAGGTACTCGTAGAGAATGGTGGCAGTCGTTCCGTACTCGGGACGGATGTCGACCCACTTGCAGGCGGCGCTTGCCTCCCGCATCGGGTGATGGTCGATGATGATGTCTACCTTTGCGTCAGGGGGGAGGGAGTTGTTCCCGGTCCCCGGCTGGGTGTCCAGCAGGCATACCACCTGGAACGTCTTGAGTTCGATGATGGGGAACGGGGTGAGCGGGATCTGGAGCGACTTCGCCATGGCGAGGTTCTCGCTTCTTCCGATCATGCCCGAAAAGGCGATGACCGCTTCCCGGTTCAGACGGACGGCGAAGAGATGCCTGAGGGCCATGGCCGAGGCAAGAGAATCCGGGTCGGGGTTGTCGTGCACGACGATAAGTATCCGCCCCCGCCCGCTCACCCAGGTAAGCATGGAGTCCGTATACGCCAACAGGTCAGGTAGTCTATCGTTTAGCGCCAAAACCCACCCCCAACGGGAAAACCGCCGTCCAGTCAGAAGTGTATCCCAGCGCACCGGGGAAGGCAAGGCAAGGGACGCCAGGCAGGCGGGCATAAAAAAAGGGGGGGCATCTGCGCCCCCCCCGGTTCAAACAATGAGCAGCGTGATCAGAACCTGCCGCGAAACAGTTCCGCAGTTGCCACGATAGAGGTCTGCCCTTTGGAATTCGCGTCCCTGAACTCAGGGATGATGGTCGGCAGGGCGAACCGTACCTTGCCGTTTTCCAGCTCGGCCAGCGACCGGGTGGTGGTCACGGCGCCGTATGCCGCACCGACCAGCACGCCGCCCGCGGCACCGTAGCCGATATAGTCAAGATGCCTGCCCGGATGCGCGGTGAACGCCAGCACGGCGCCGCCGACCAGCGCACCGGTGAGGCCTCCGTAGAAGGCATCCATAAAAACTGTCTTGAAGGCGTTTTCCTCTGCGAGGCAGGGGGTGGCTATGAAGAGGAGGGTGACCGCTACGACTGCACTGCGCTTTAATCTGTTCATGAAAACCCCTTTGCGGCAGTTGTACCGACGACTTTTACATAAGCAAAAAGGGGGCCAGATTGCAGCGCAAAATACCAAGCTGCTGATTCTACAGGCTTTAGCATTAGCAAGAGCAGCCAAATTTCTCATAAGCGGCAATGGCCAAACACACTAATGTGTTTACATCGCCTCACACCGAAAGGAAACTGTCGATATTACGGCACGTTGCCCTGATTACGCCAAAGCACGGCGTGTTGCAAAATTGCTACACAGCGCCCATCAGCTCCTGCACCAACCTGATTTCGTCATCCCGGCTGGTGACGCTGCCGTTTAGTTTCGCGCTCAAAACCGCGTCCAGCAGCTCCCTGAAGCGCGGCCCCTGCCCGACGCCGAGCCGCTTCAGGTCCTCGCCGCCTATCTGGGTGCGCACCCCGTGCAGCTTGGTGAAGTAGAGCGAGATGCACCTTTTCACCTCGGAGCTGCGGCTTTTCGCCATGTGGTACAGCAGCACCTCCACCGGGAGCCCCTTCAGGAAGAAATAGATCTCGCCGTTTTCGAGCTTTCCCTGCTGCGCCAGCCTGAGCTCCATAGCGCTGACCAGCTCCGCCCCCTGCTTGCGCATCTCGATGAGCCGTTCCTTGTAATGCTCGTTCACGGCCAGACGGGTGCAGGTCCCCCAGAACTGGTCGTGGGAGAGCGCATCGCAGATGGCAAGGAAGTAGACGGCCCAGCGCTCGTAGGGGCGCTCCAGATAAAGCAGATCGAACCAGGAGACTATGTAGCGCACCTCCTCAAGCATGCCGTGCATGGAAACGGTGAGTTCCAGGTCCGGATGTATGAAGCGGAACAGCCCCAGGGAAGCCATGCGCCAGACCCCTTTCAACGGCTCCTTCTCCTTCAGAATCTGCACCAGTTCGGAGAGGAGCCTCCTGCCGGCGAGCTTCTCCAGAAAATCCATTTTGACCGCGTTCTTGATCAGATCCTCGGTGTGCCTGGCGATCTTGAAGTTGAGCCGCTGTTCGAAACGGATGGCGCGGAAGACGCGGGTCGGGTCCTCCACGAAGGAGAGGTTGTGCAGCACGCGGATCACCTTGGCCTGCAGGTCCCGGTAGGCGCCGAAGAAGTCGATCAGCAGCCCGAAGCATTGGCTGTTCAGGCGGATCGCCAGCGTGTTGACGGTGAAATCGCGCCGGTACAGGTCCATCTTCAGCGAGGAGCGCTCCACCGTCGGCAGGGCTCCGGGCGAGACGTAGTATTCCAGGCGGGTGCTGGCCACGTCGATCTTGTAGCCGTCGGCAAGTATGATCACCGCGGTGCCGAACTTCTGGTGGCTCTTGACGCGGGCTGCGAACTCCGCGGCGAAGGTCTCCGCGAAGAGGATGCCGTCCCCCTCGACCGTCACGTCCATGTCCATGTTCTCGTGGCCCAGGAGCAGGTCCCTGACAAACCCTCCCACCGCGTACACCGGGAGATCCAGGCGGTCGCCGATGCTCCCCAGGTCGTGCAGGATGCCGATGACCTGCTTGGTCAGGTGCTTTTTCATCAGCCCCTCGACCTCGCGGTTCTTCACATGGCTGGCGTCGCGCGCCAGGTCGTAGAGCGCCTCGCCTCCCAGGCTGTAGCGCAGCAGATCGGTGCGGGTCACCACGCCGGCGAGGACCCCCTCGGAGAGGACCGGGACCAGCCGGGCGTCCCCGCCCACCATGTAGGACTGGATCTCGCTGATCGGCGTGTCGGGGGCCGCCGCCAGAAACTCGGTATGCATGTAGTCCGACACCGGGACCTGCCCCAGGTTGTGGTAGAGCGCCTTCTCCACGGTCTTTCTGGAGATGATCCCCTTTACCGTTTCTCCCTCGAGGACCGGCATGGCGCTCACGTTGTAGCGCACCAGCTGTTCGTGCGCCTCCTCGATGAGGCAGCCGGGCGGCAGGGTCTTCACGGGCGAGGACATGATGTCGCGGGCCGTCCTCCTCGGGTCGACCCGTTTCCTGAGCACCCCCTCCAGCTGCTCCAGCACCTGGATCAGGGTGAGCCCCCTGACGGTGGCCGAGGCCGCCGTGGCATGCCCGCCGCCGCCCAGCTCCTGCAGGATCTCGCCCACCCGCACCTCCGGGATGCGGCTCCTGGCGATGACGAAGACCCGGTCCCCCATGGCGACCACCAGGAAGAGCGCCTGCAGGTTCTCCATGTCCCTGATCATGTGGGCCAGCGTCGCGATGTCGCCCACGTAGCGGTCGACCGAGGCCTGCGCGATCGAGACATCCACCCCCTTGAGCGAGGTCGTCTTCAGCGAGTTGAGCAGGTCGTTCAAGAGGGAAACCTGCTCGGCGGTCAGCTCCTTGCCGATCGAGTCGGCCACCTCGTTGAGGTTCGCCCCGCGCTCCAGGAGCCAGGCGGCGGCCGCGTAATCCTCTGCCGTGGTCGAGGGGAAGGTGAGGTTGCCGGTATCCTCGTGGATGCCGAGCATCATCAGCGTCGCCTCGAAGGGGGTGACCTCGATTGCCTGCTGCATCAGGAAGCCGGTCAGGATGGTGGTGGTAGAGCCGCAGGGGCGGATCACGCCGCCGTTCGCGGGGAGGTCGCCGGAGGCTTTCGGGTGGTGGTCGAAGATGTGCACCTCGACGCCGCCCCCCTTCGCCAGGTCGCCGAACCTGGCGATGCGGGAGGAGTGCTGGCAGTCGACGACGATGAGGCGGGTGATGCGGGAAAAGTCGAGGTCCTTGAGGCGGGTGAACTCGAGGGGGGTACCGGCCTGCTTCTGGAAGAAGTCCCGTACCCCCTTTTCCTGAGCCCCCGAGAACACCAGCAGCGCCTCGGGGTACAGTTTTTTGGCGGCCACCATGGAGCCGACGCAGTCGAAGTCGGCGTTGACATGGGTGGTGATGACATCCATCAGGAGACCGTTAACGCCGCATACGCCACCACCCGGTCCAGGTCGCCGTTCACCTCGCCGCTCGTCGCGTAGCGGATGAGCCGGGACGAGGTGGCGCCGAGCGCCATGGCCGCCACCAGCATGACCGTGGCCGGAACCACGCCGCACATGGTGACGCCCTTCTCCCTGCAGACCTTAAGGAGCCGTTCCGGGTTCATCGCGGCGAGTTCGGCGAGCGCCAGGTCGTCCTTGGCCTTGGCGACCCGGGCCGACTCGTAATGGTTCATGTCCGAGCTGGCGACGATCAGCACCTCGTCCCCGTACTCCGAAATGGCCCGGGCGATCCCCTCGCCGAGGCCGGAGATGGAATCGAAGTCGGAGAGGGAGAGGCAGAGTGCGGCGATGCATACCTTGGGGTTACGGTACTGCAGGAAGGGGAGCTGCACCTCGAGGGAATGTTCGAAACGGTGGGCCGTCACATCCTCCCGCACCAAGGGGGCGTGCTTCAGGATCAGCTTGGAGAGGCGGCTGTTGACCGGAACCGGACCGAGCGGGGTGAGCCACTCCCCCGAGGGCGACAGGGCCGCGGGCGCGCCGAGGCCGGTATGGTTCGGACCTATGACGAGGACCGCCTCCGGCACCCTGACCGCGCCGTAGACGCTGCCGGCCACCTTTCCCGAGTAAAGGTAGCCCGCGTGCGGGGCGACGATGCCTTTGACCCGCGCGCCTTCCCCCTGCCCCACCATGGATTCCAGTTCCGCGCGGAGCTGATCCGGGTCATCGGTGTAGAATTTCCCAGCCACTGCAGGTTGACGTACCATGCAAGCCTCCCTTGGGGCTTTTCCACCCCGCTGCGACGGTTGCCCTAACGAATCCAAAAGCCCATGAAACTCAGACACCGCAGGGTGGGCCGTGCCCACCGGCCGACGGTGATCGATGGTCACGGCCCACCCTACTCTTCCATGGAAGCTATTCTAACGCAGCAGGGCTAAGGTTCAACCGGTTCCAGCGGTAATTCGGGCTGGTCCGCGAAAGGATCGGGCGGAGCGAGCTCCTGGATCTCCTTGAGCGTCGGGAGCGAGGCGAGATCCTTCAGGCTGAAGAGCTCCAGGAACTCCCGGCTGGTGCCGTAGATGAGCGGCTTGCCGGGGACGTCTTTCTTGCCGAGGATCCTCAGCAGCTTCTTTTCCAGCAGGCTTTTCAGCACCCCGCCGGAGTCCACCCCGCGCAGGTACTCCACCTCGGCCCGGGTGACCGGCTGGCGGTAGGCGATGATGGCGAGCGTCTCCAGGGCGGACTGGCTGAACTTCACCCCCTTGCTCCTGGTAAGCCTCCTGATGTAATCGGCGTTCTCCGGGCGGCTCCGGAGCTGGTAGCCCCCCGCCACCTGCGCCAGGACGATGCCGCGCTCGCTGGCGCC
>DATCHY010000179.1:0-3321 GCA_036508065.1 Geomonas sp.
GCCGCGGCGAAGAGCAGGAGCGGTATGGCGGTGATGACGCCGGACATCGGGATGAGCAGATCAAGCCGCGTGGAGGTGGCGAGGAAGACGCCCGTCCCGCGATCATGCAGCAGGATGAGGTAGATGAGAGCGATCGGTGCCAGCAGCAGGGTCTCAACGGTGAGACCGACGAGCGGCTCGACGTGGAGCGACTTCCTGATCAGGCCGTAAAGCCCGAACGAAGCGGCCAGCAGCAGTGAGATCCAGGGCATGGAACCGTACGACACCGCAAGGTAGACCACTCCGGTGACCGCCAGGACGAGGCTTATCCATTGTGCCCGCTCAAGCCTTTCGCCGAGAAAGACAAAACCGAGCAGCACGCTCACCAGCGGGTTGATGAAATAGCCGAGGCTTGACTGCAGCACCTCCCCCTCGCTGACCGCATAGATGAACACCAGCCAGTTGGTGGCGATGAGCAGCGTCGAGCCCCCAAGGGCTGCCAGGGACTTCGGACTGGCAAGGAGATTCCCCATCTCGCGCCAGGCACCCTTCCAGACGATCAGCAAAAGCAGGAAGGTCAAAGACCAGCAAATCCGGTGCGCCACCATCTCCAGAGGCGGCACGAGCTGCACAGCCTTGAAATAGACAGGGAAAAATCCCCAAAAAAGGTAGGCCGCCAGGCCGTAGACGACTCCCTTGCGTCGCGCCTCCGCTGCATCCCGGCTCGGAGCCACGTATTGGTCTGTCATTTTTCGACAATTCCTTTTCCATCTTGAGATGGATAGTAACGTACTCAATAGTTAACAAGCAAAAGGCATAACCACAGAGGTACACAGAGGAAAACCAAAAACGAGGGGAGGTCTAAACCGAGGAATCTAGATTCCCTCCGTGATCAACTGTGGTTGAGATTTCCTCTGTGATCTTCTGTGGTTAATTCTTTTATAGGTTGAGACTGAGAAGTTACAGAAGTTAGAGATAACCCTTCTCCCTCCATACAAGGGTTATAACGTAATCCGGCAAACGGGCTAGATGATCTTCAGCCCGCGTAAAAGTATCACGAGGATGGTCACCGGGGCCACGTAGCGCACGATGAAGAAAAAGGTGGTGATCATGGCTCGGTTTTCCAGCACGCCGTCATTGGAAAGCGCCGCCCTCACCTTCTCTTCCCCCCAGACCCATCCCACGAAGATGCAGATGAAGAGGCCGCCCACCGGCAGCAGAAGGTTCGAGGTGAGGAAGTCGTACAGGTCGAACATGGTCATGCCGAACAGCTTGAATCCGGCCAGGGTGCTATTGGAAAGCGCGGCCGTGGACCCGACCAGGGCGAGCAGGACGACGGTCAGTGCGGTCGCCTTGAGACGGGAGAACGCGAAGCGCTGGTGCAGGTAGGCAACCGGCACCTCCATGATGGAGAGCATGGCGCCGGTCGCGGCTATGGCTCCCAGGACGAAGAAGAGCACCACGAAGACGTTTCCAAAGGGCATCTGGGAGAAGACCGCGGGGATCGTGATGAACAGCAGCGACGGGCCGGCCTCGGGCTTGAAACCGTAGGTGAAGACCGCCGGGAAGATGGCGATCCCGGCCAGGATGGAGACGGTCAGGTCGGCCAGCATGACGCGCAGCGCGGTCACCGGGATGTTCTGGTCGTCCCTGAAGTAGCTGCCGTAGGTGATCATGGTCCCCATGCCGACCGAGAGCTTGAAGAAGGCGAGCCCCATGGCGGTCAGTACGACGGCTCCGGTCACCTTGGAAAAGTCAGGGTGGAACAGGAAGTTCAGGCCAGCGGCGGCGCCGGGAAGCATCAGGCTCCTGACGCCGATCATGACCAGGATCAGGAAAAGCACGGGCATCAGCTTCTTGGTGGTACTTTCGATCCCCTTGGAGACGCCGAGTACGATGATGCCGCCGACGAAGACCAGCACGACCCACTGCCAGAGGACGGACTGAACCGGATCGGCAATCAGCTTCTCGAAGGCGGCCGAGGTCACCTTCGGGTCGCTGGAAAGGACACTCCCCGAGGCCGCCTTGAATACGTAGGCGAAAACCCAGCCGGCCACCTCGGTGTAGAAGGCGAGTATCAGGAAGGCGGAAAGGACGCCTGCCGCTCCGATCAGAGCCCACGATTCCCGCTTCGGATGCAGCACGCGGAAGGTGGTGAGTGCGTCGGACTTGGAGCGGCGGCCCAGCATGAGTTCCGCGATCATCACGGGAAGCCCGGCCATGAGGGTGGAGAGCAGGTACACGATGATGAAGGCCGCGCCGCCGTTCAGGCCGGCGAGAGCGGGGAACTTCCAGATGTTGCCAAGCCCCACGGCCGAGCCGAGTGTTGCTGCTATGACGCCGATTCCCGTGGTGAAGCTGTCGCGCTTAACTGGCTTTGTGGTTTCCATAACCGGTGTGTCCTTTTGAAAAGGGTTGTTGCTATCTCGAAGGAGGGTGCAGTATAGCGAGCCGGATCGGACCTAAACTCTCCCTCTCCCCCCGGGATCCTTCACCCATGCCCCTCTCCCGGGGGGCGAGGGGTTCTGGGGGTAAGGCGGCCTTAGACCTTCTTGATCGTTACGACACGGCCGGACGTGATCTGGCAGAGTTGCGCCGGGGTGAGCGAGAAAAGCGCGTTGGGAGTGCCTGCCGCGGCCCACAACTCATCGTACTGCAAAAGGTCCTCGTCCACAAATGTTTGCAGCGCTGCCGGGTGCCCGACGGGTGAGACCCCGCCGATGGCGAAGCCGGTCTGCTCCCGGACAAAGTCAGCATCGGCCTTGTCGATCTTTTCACCGACGAGTGCTGCAAGGAGCTTCTCGTTGACGCGATTTGCCCCGCTTGCCAGCACGAAGACGGCGCTGCCGCTCGTTTTGCCGCGGAACACAAGGGACTTGACGATCTGTCCGACATCGCAGCCGACGGCATTTGCCGCATCGACCGCGGTGCGGGTACTCTCGCCCAATTCCTTCACCCGGCAGTCCAGCCCGAAACCGGCCAGTGCCTGCTGCACCTTTTGAGCGCTTGGGCTCAAGGGTCTTTCCATGTTGTCCTCCGTTGCAGTCTTTGCAGTCTCTATTCGGCAGGTAAACCGGAGACGCATGCAATGCGTCTCTACCCGGTGAATCGGCAATCTCGCTTGCCGGAATTTTACATCTTAAAATGTAAGTATTCAGCACCAGTCGACCAATCACAAACTACCCAAAACATAAAGCCTCACCACAGAGGTACACAGAGGTACACAGAGGAAAATCAAAACCTGATTTATGTTTAAAACAAAAAAATCTTAGCCATTGTTTTAAGATTTCCTCTGTGTTCCTCTGTGCCCTCTGTGGTGAGGCTTTTGATTGTTTGTAATTG
>DATCHY010000180.1:0-7407 GCA_036508065.1 Geomonas sp.
ACCGAAGAGCTTGCCGCGGGGGATGTCCTGCAGGCCGTCCTCCCCGCCGGTAAAGGGCGCTTTGATGGCGACGAAATAGACAATCTGGGCCAGTGCCAGGGTGACCATGGCGAAGTAAATCCCCTGGCGGCGAATGGCCAGGCTGCCAATGAGGTACCCCAGCACCCCGGCGAACATGGTGCCGGCCAGCACCCCGAGCTCCGGCGTCAGTCCGCTGTTCTTGACCAGGTAGCCGGTGATGTAGGCCGCTCCGCCGAAAAAGGCTGCATGGCCGAAGGAGAGCAGGCCGGTGTAGCCCAGCAGCAGATTGAAGGTGCAGGCAAAAAGGGCAAAGCAAAGCAGCTTCATCACAAACACCGGGTAGACCACGAACGGCGCCACCAGGCCGAGGAACAACAGGGCAAGCCAGATTTTCGTACTCATGCGCTACCTCGTTAAATCGTGAACCTTAAAAAACATGGGCTGTGTGTGGCCGAATCGGTTACTGCTCCCTGCCAAACAGCCCCGTTGGTTTAACCAACAGCACAATTACCATGATGAAAAAGATGACCGTGCTCGATGCCGGAGCGTAGATTACCTTGGTCAGCCCCTCCACCATCCCGAGCAGCAGGCCGGTGACGATGGATCCCATGATCGACCCCATGCCGCCGATGACCACAACCGCGAACACCACGATGATCGTCTCCGCACCCATGACCGGGCTGACTGAGTAGATTGGCGCGGCGACCACCCCGGCAAAGGCGGCCAGGGCGACTCCGTAGCCGTAGGTGAGGGTGATCATGAGCGGCACGTTGACGCCGAACGCCTTCACCAGTTCCGGATTCTCCGTGCCGGCGCGCAGGTAGGAACCGAGCTTGGTGCGCTCGATGACATACCAGGTGCTGAAACAAACCAGCAGGGAGATGCAGATCGCCCAAAGGCGGTATTTGGGGAACAGCATGAACCCCAGGTTGACCACGCCGTTCAGCACCTCGGGCTTCGCGTCGTAGGGGGTGCCCGAAACGTTGAAGTAGTTGGTGAACACCCCCTGGAGGATGAGCGCCACCCCGAAGGTCAGCAGCAGTCCGTACAGGTGGTCGAACTTGTACAGCCTGCTCAGCATGGTTTTTTCGATGACGACCCCCAGGATGCCGACCAGCAGCGGCGCGACCAGCAGGGCAGCCCAGTAGCTGAGATGGAAGTCCGGCACCCCCAGCAGGGGGCCCAGGTGGGTGTAACCCAGGAGTGCCACGAAGGCGCCGAGCATGTAGAGCGCGCCATGGGCGAAGTTGACGATGTTCAGCAGGCCGAAAATCACCGCCAGGCCGAGGCTCAGGATGGCATAGAAGGCACCGTTGTTGAGTCCCAGCATGATCTGCGACATGACTGTCTGAAATGTGATTTCCATGAGCAACTCCCTTGCACTCTGCTGTCGCCTTTTCCCGGAGTAACTATTCAGTTGCCGTTGGCTCCTGCCGCCGTAGGGTGGGCCGTGCCCACCGGGCAGCCGTCGGTCAGGGCACCCGCATACAGAATCGGTGTTGTAGCATGCTCCTTGCGGCTATCCAGGCCGACCGGTGATCGGTGGGCACGGCCCACCCTACGCTATCTGTCGGCCCTCCCCCCTCCCTCCTCCGGAGAGACTACTTCGCCATCGGTCTACTTCTTAGCCTGCGTACAGACGCTCTCCGCCATCGGCATGAAGGCCTTGTCGCCGGGAACGGTCTTCACGATCTTGAGGATATCCCACTCCCCCTTGGACTCGGCCGGCTTCTTCACTTCCATCAGGTACATGTCGTGGACCATCCGGCCATCGGCGCGGATCTTGCCGTTAACAGCGAAGAAGTCGCTGATATTGCCTGATTTCAGCTTGGCCATGACGGCATCGGGATTGTCGGTGCCGGCCGCCTTGACCGCCTTCAGGTAGTTCATGGTGGCGGAATAGGCTCCGGCCTGCTCCATGGTCGGCATGGCCTTGTGCTTGGCAAAGAAGCGCTTGGACCAGGCCCTGGTCTCCTTGTCCCGGTCCCAGTAGAAACCGGAGGCGAACTGCATCCCCTGAGCCACGTTCAGCCCCAGGCTCTTCACGTCGGTGTCGAAAACCAGCATCCCGACGATGGTCTGACCCTTCTGGACGATGCCGAACTCCCGGGCCTGCTTGACTGCGTTGGAAAAGTCGCCGCCAGCGTTGGCCAGGCCGATGACTTTCGCCCCCGAGGACTGGGCCTGGAGCAGGTAAGAGGAGAAGTCCGCCGTGGCCAGCGGGTGCCGCACCGAACCGAGCACCTTGCCGCCCAGTTTCTGGACGAAGTTGGTGGTGTTCTTCTCCAGGGAGTGGCCGAAGGCGTAGTCGGCGGTGATGAAGTACCAGCTCTTGCCGCCATGATTGACGATCTCGCTACCCGCCACATTGCCCAGGGCGTAGTTGTCATAGGCGTAGTGGATGCCGTACGGCGTGCAGTCCTTGTTGGTCAGGTCGGTGGAGCCGGCGCCGGTATTCATGGTGATGCGCTTTTTCTCCGCGCCGAGCTTCTGCACCGCCAGGGCGCAGGCCGAATTGAGCAGGCCGGTCACCATGTCCACCTTGCCGGTGTCGAACCACTCACGGGCCTTGGTGGAGGCGATATCCGCCTTGTTCTGGTGGTCGGCCGAGATGACCTGGATCGGCTTGCCGAGCACCTTGCCGCCGAAATCGGCCACCGCCATTTCCACCGCCACCTGGGTCCCCTTCCCGCCGATCGCGGAGTAGACCCCCGACATGTCGGTAAGCACCCCGATCTTCACCACGCCGTCGGATATCCCCGCCGCACCGGCGTTGCCGCCTACCAGCGCCACCAGTGCAACCGCCGCTGTCACCTTATTCAGCATTTTTCGCATGGTTTTTCTCCTTTTCCGGTTGAATACCCACGGCTCACACCCCAAGGTATCTGTTAAGTTTTTCCTGGCTGGAAGGCAGCTGGTCCTTGGTTATCATCTCCGCGATGGCGCCGTGGTCGATCACGTAGTGACGGTCGGCAAGATCGGCGGCGAAGCGGAAATTCTGCTCGACGAGGATGATGGTGAAGCCCTTCTCCTTCAACTGGCCGATCAGGCGCCCTAGAGCCTGGATTATGACCGGCGCCAGCCCCTCGGTGATTTCATCGAGCAGCAGCAACCGCGCGCCGGTACGGAGTATGCGAGCCATGGCGAGCATCTGCTGTTCCCCTCCCGACAGGCGGGTGCCCATGCTGGTCCGCCGCTCCTCCAGGTTGGGAAACATGCCGTAAATCTCCGCCACCGACATCCCCCCCTCCTGCACCACCGGCGGCAGCAGCAAGTTCTCCTCCACGCTCAGGCTGGCAAAGATCCCCCGCTCCTCCGGGCAGTAGCCAAGCCCCAGGTGGGCAATCTTGTGGGTCGGCATCCCGATGGTCTCGACACCCTGCACCGCCACGGAACCGGTGCGCCGCCCCACCAGTCCCATGACCGACTTGAGGATGGTGGTCCGGCCCGCGCCGTTTCGCCCCAGCAGGGTGACCAACTCCCCCTCCCCGACAGTCAGGTCGATGCCGTGAAGAATATGCGACTCGCCGTAAAAGGCGTGCAGGCCGGCGATGCGCAGCATCTCTTTTCCCGTGGAATCAGGCATGTGCACTCCCCATGTACGCTTCCAGCACCTGCGGGTTCTGCGAAACCTCGGCGTAGGGCCCTTCCGCCAGGATGGAGCCCCGTTGCAAAACGGTGATCCGGTCCGCCAGGGTCGCCACCACCTTCAGGTTGTGCTCGACCATCAGGATGGTGCGCTGGGCGGAAACCTTCTTAACCAGTGCGGTTATTTTGTCGACATCCTCGACCCCCATCCCCTGGGTCGGCTCATCGAGCAGCATCAGCTCCGGCTCCAGCGCGAGGGTGGTGGCGATTTCCAGTGCCCGCTTGCGCCCGTAGGCCAGCTCGCCGGTAACCTCCCCGGCAAACTCGGTCAGGCCAACGGATTCGAGGAGTTCCATGGCCCGGTCGTCCAGCGAGCGCAGGGTGCTGGCCGGTTTCCAGAAATGATACGAGGTGCCGAGCCTGCGCTGCAGGGCGAGCCGGACATTTTCCATCGGGGTGAGGTTGGGAAAGACCGCCGAAATCTGGAAAGAGCGGACCACCCCGCGCAGGGCGATCTCCGCCGGCTTTTCCCGGGTGATGTCGGCGCCGTTGAACAGGATCGTCCCGGCAGTCGGGATGAGAAACTTGGTCAGCAGGTTGAACACCGTGGTTTTCCCGGCGCCGTTGGGGCCGATCAGCGCGTGGATGTCCCCCCGGCGAACCTGAAGGTTCAGATCGCTTACCGCCGAAAAGCCTTTGAATTCCTTGGTCAGCTTTTTCGTTTCGAGAATGTAGTCCATCGTTTCCTGCTCCTGCCCCGCCAAGCGGGAGGTTCGCGTTAACCTGCTAATGGGACATCAGCACCGGCACCGTCATATCCTTGAGCAGATGCCTGGCCACTGCGCCGAGCACCAGAGTCCCCTGTGGGGTGTGGGCATAGGCCCCCATCACCAGCAGGTCGAACCCTTCCTCGTAGGCCCGGTTCAGCAGAGTGTCGCCGACGGAGGCCGTCGCGGCCAGAATCTTATCGGCGCTGGCTGCCACCCCGTGCCGCGACAGGTGCAAGCAGATGTTGCCACAAAGGCTCTCGCCATCGTCGCCGTAGTTGGCTGAACTGTTGACCGCCAAAAGGCTCACTTGCCGGGCACCTTTCAGCAGCGGCAGGGCATCGTTGACAGCCCGGGCCGATTCACGCCCTGCCTTCCAGGCAACCAGGACCCGCTCCCCCACCGTGGCGAATGATCCCGCATAGGGGACCACCAGGACCGGCCGACCCGCCCCGAGTATCAACCGCTCCGGAAGATCGGCAGGGTGCCCCTTGCCGTCGGCTCCCGGCAGCGTCTGCCCCACTACGACCAGGTCCGTGTAGTGGGCATGATGGTTGATGATCTCCGAGACGCTGACACCTATGACCGACCAGTCAACGCACAGCCACTGCGCCTCGATCCCCGTGCCGGCAGTCAGGTCGCCGAAAAGCGTCTGGGCAGATGCCGCAGCCGCTTCGAAACTGCCATGACGCGGCTGATAATACTGATGGGTAATCACGTAAAGGCCGGTCAGACTCGCCCCGTGCCGCTGGGCCAACCTGATCGCGACCTCCAGCCGGGCGGCGCAATTAGGGGTGTTGTCGATATGAACCAGGATATCTGCCAACGCCATACGGGACCTCCCGAGAACGATATAACATTTTTTAAAACAATCTTCTACAAGAGTCTCTCGGCCCGAGCGCGTAATACAGCAGGCCTACCACGACAACCACCTACCATAAGCAATAGTAACGCCAACGCTGTTTTATTTTCACATAACCACGTTACACAACGGTTCAGGCTTGGTGCGAGCGGGTATTCGCCGCCGACCTTAGCAGCCCTTTCCAGTTTTCTGGAAACAAACGAGAAAAGGCACCGGAAAATTCCGAGGCCTTTTGCTATAGCTCGCACTGCTATTCAATTTTGGAAGTTCAACCCGCTGTTTCTACTTGCATAATCAAGGCATGCACTCCCTTTCCAGAATCCTGGAACGTTTTTCCGGATGTCTGGAAAGGCCGTTATCCCGGCGGTGGGCTCGGCACCGGCCTACGCTTAAATACCATTTCCCCTCAGATTTCATACTGTTCGATCTTCGCGTAGAGCGAAGACTTGCTGATTCCCAGCTGGGCCGCTGCCGCCAGCTTGTCCCCCTTCGTTTCCTGGATCGCCCGCCGGATCAATTCTTCCTCAACCTGGCCCAGCTGGAATTTCAGGGTCCGCAACAGGCCCGGAGAACTGCTCCCCTCGGCGCTCTTGATCATGGCGCGGGGGATATCCTGGCGGGTGATGACATTCCCGCTTTTCACATAAAGGGTCTGCTCCAGCACATTGCGCAGTTCCCGGACATTACCGGGCCAGGAATAGGCCAGGAAGAGGGCCTCGGTCTCGGCATCCACACCCTCGACCGGGATGCCGGTCTCCTTTTCCAGCTGTTTGAGGATCTTTTCCGTCAGGAGCACGATGTCTTTCTGCCGCTCCCGCAAGGGGGGAATCTGGAGCATCACCACGTTGAGCCGGTAATAGAGGTCGTGGCGGAACTGCCCCTCCTCCACCAACTCCCCCAGGTCGCGATTGGAGGCGGCCACAATGCGCACGTCCACCGGCTCGGGATGCTCGCCCCCCACCGGCTCGATCTCCCGTTCCTGCAGTACGCGGAGGAGCTTCACCTGCATCAGCAGCGGCAGCTCGCTTATTTCGTCGAGAAAAATAGTTCCCTTGTCGGCCAGGGCGAACTTCCCTTTTTTCCCCTTCTTCTGGGCGCCGGTAAAGGCCCCCTCCTTGTAGCCGAACAGTTCCGACTCGAACAGAGTTTCGGGGATTGCCGCACAGTTCACCTTGATGAACGGCCCGAGGGCGCGGTTGCTTTCGACGTGGATGGCATGGGCGAACAGCTCCTTGCCGGTCCCGCTCTCCCCAACCAGCAGGACCGTCGTGTCGGACTTGGCCACCCGCCGGCCAAGCTCCTTGACCCGCTCCAGTTCCTGGCTCTGACCGAAGATGTTGGCAAAAGAATATTTGGCGCCGAGGCGCTTGTTCAATTCGCTCTTGTAGAACTCCAGTTCCTTTTTCAGTTTGCGGAACCGGTCGATCATGGCGAAAAGGTCGTCCACGTCCTGGAACATGACCTTCCCGATCACCGCCACCACCTTTCCCTGGTCGAAAATCGGGATCCGGTGACAGATCATCTCGTGGCCGTTGATCTTCTGGATCTGGGCAATCTCCGCCTTGCCGGTCTGGGCCACGATGTGCATACGGGTGTTCTCCACCACCTCGGTGGCATGCCGGCCGATCAGAGCCTCGATGGTTTTCCCCAGGAAGGTCGCGTAAGGCTGGTTAACCCGTAGAATGTAGCCGTCCGCGTCGGTGATGAGCAGCCCCTCGTAGGCGTTGTCCAGAGCGACTTCCAGCATCTTGCGCTCTTTGTCCGCCGCCCCGGCTCGCGCTGTCAGGGATTTCAGCATCCGGTGCACCGTACCCTCGCGGCGGATTTTCATGGCTACCCTCCTGCAGCTTTTTTGCGTCTGTCAGACTCTATACGCCATTTCCATTATAAAAAAAAGCATTGCCTTCCATTGCCAGTTAATATGGTTTCTCCTTACGAGACAACCATCAAACGACAAGGGTGAGACAATGCTTTTCATGACAGCATTTGCTGAAGCCAGTGGGTTGTGGTCACGGCAAGGCTGTTTACCCCAACCTACGGCTTTTGAATCAAAGGCTTAACCACAGAGGGGCACAGAGGATCACAGAGGGAATCTAAACAAAAGGCTCACAACTTCCGGCTTAAACCGACCTTGCTTTTATGATTTCCTCTGTGTACCTCTGTGTACCT
>DATCHY010000181.1:0-3903 GCA_036508065.1 Geomonas sp.
CTGAGCCAGCCGATCCAGTCGCCAAGCAGCGAGTACACGGTGCCGCCCTGCAGCATCGGAATCCGGTCCGCCAGCGACTCCCTGGTCCACAGCCCGGTGCGGCTGACGATCCTCCCCACCGGATCAACGAAGGCAGAGACGCCGGTATTGGTGACCCGCACCAGGGCGCGGCGGTTTTCGATGGACCGAAAGCTTGCCAGTGCCAGGTGCTCCATCGGCTCGATCGATCTGCCGTACCAGGAGTCGTTGGTGAGGTTGAACATCGCCTGGGGGACCAGGCGCTCGCGCCCGCCGCGCATAAGCGATCGGATCTTGCCGGGGAAAATATCCTCGTAGCAGATGCTTACCGAGAGCAGATGCCTGCCCAGCCGCAGCGGTTCCTCGCTCTCACCGGGCCAGAACCTGCTTGAGTACGGCGACCACGAGTACATGCCCGGGAACATCTCGCCGAAGGGAATGTACTCGCCGAAGGGGACCAGCACGCTCTTGTCGTAGCTGCCGAGAACCCGACCCGTGGCGTCCGTGAGCAGCGCGGTGTTGCAGGTGCGGACCCTGTCGCCACCCGATTGCTGCAGGACTGCTCCAAACAGTACCGGCGTAGCCAGGTCGCCGAGCACCTGGGGCGGGAGCCGGCCGTCGCGCGAGACCAGGTTGCAGATTCCCTCGGGCCAAACGACCAGGTCGAGCGGCCCGGTTTGGGCCAGCGCCCTGGACATCTCCTGGTGCTCGCGGAGGGAACTTTCCTGATCCGTATGATTGTCAGCCGCGCCGCGGTTGGTCTGAACCAGGCCGATCGTCAGCTTCTCGGCGGCCGATGCCTCCCGGTCCAGTTCCCGGATGCGGAACTCCCCGTAGCCCAGGACCAGCGTGACAGCGGCCAGCAACAGTGCCAGCTCGCGCCTGGCCAGGCGCCGGTTCTCGAACCAGCATGCCGTTACTGCATAGAGAGTGGAGTTGATGTACACAACGAGGAAGCTGACACCGAGGATGCCGGTCAGGTCCGCTATCTGGGTCAAGCGCGGGAGCATGTACTGGCTTGCGCCCAGGTAGTTCGGGAAGATTTCGGGCCAGAACTTCTCCACCGCGGTCCAGACCACCGGGGCGACCCAGACTACGCTCCAGCCGGTGTCCCGGGTGATGAGCCGCGTGGCCCAGGCCCAGGTCGCGACCACGATGCCGTTTGCCGCGGCAAGAAGCAGCAGGCCCAGCAACCCGAACGGCCAGGAAACCCCCGCGAACTGCTGGAACATCCCGATCACCCAGTAGAAGCCGCCTGCATGGCCAACGATGCCGGCGACCCAGCCGAGGAGAAAGGCGCGCCCCGGCCGCTGATCGCGTACGGCCCAGAGAACCGGCACGAGGCAGATCCATTCCAGATAAAACTGGTCGAACCCGACATAGCCCAGGAAAAGCAGGACGCCGCCCGTGACGGCGGCAATCCATGGCAGCAGTTTGGTAATCCGGTCGTTACCAGGCAAAATCTGTCCTTTCGTGCGCCGCCGCCAAGTCAACAATGCCTGAGCGCGGCTTAGCTGTTTAATGGAAAAATCCAGTAGTGTCCGGGTTGTTTTTTGCCCACAACAACCGCCGCGCCTTAAGTCTAAATTGCAATTTACAAACAAGCTCAAACTAATTCCAAAAAAGAAACCAGAATCTTTTTAGCCGCAAAAAAGCGCAAAATGCACAAAATAAGCCTTTAATGCCTTTAACCTTTTGCGCGTTTTGCGCCTTTTTGTGGCTAATGTTTCTTTGTGGTTTGTCTGCAGGAATTAAACCGGACAACGCCCACCCTCGATAGATGATTTCAACCGAAGAAGCTCCCGGAGCTTTGCCGCGATTTCCTTGGGCGGCAGCACGAAGTCGACCGCGCCGGTCAGCACCGCGGCCTTCGGCATGCCGTAGATGACGGAAGATTTCTGGTCCTGGGCGATGGTCGTCCCGCCGATTCCCTTGATATGCCGTAGCCCCTCAGCCCCGTCCTTTCCCATGCCGGTCAAAACGATGCCGATAAGCTCCCCTGAGAGCGGCCTGGAGAGCGACTGCATGGTGACATCGGCGGAGGGCTGCACGTAGTTTACCCGCGGCCCCTCGCACAGCACTATCCGATGGTTCCCATCCAGCTTCAGGTGGAACCCGCCGGGGGCCAGGTAGATATTGCCGGGTTTGAGGAACTCGCCGTCCCGTGCCAGGGCAACCGGCATGGAGGCGACGGCATTGAGCCCCTGGGCGATCCGGTAGTCCATCGCCGCGGTGATATGGAGCACGACGACGAATGCCGCGTTCACCGGGGGAAGCCCGCCGAACAGCTCCTTCAGGGTGAGCGGCCCGCCGGTAGACACGCCGATGACGACTACGTTGGTCTTACCCATGGCAGTCCTTTGCTGCGCTAAGCAGCGCCAGGTAGGATTGCAGCGCGTCGATCAGCTGGACCGGGCCGAACGGCTTGGTCATGTAGTCGGTCACGTACTCCTGCAGGCCGTCCATCTTGTCGTCAGGCTCTCCCATGCCGGTCAGCATGACGATCAGGTTCCCGGCATAAAGTTCTCTCCCCAAGATCTCCCGGATGGTGTCCCAGCCGTCCATCCCGGGCATCATGATGTCCATCAGGATCACCCCGCGAAAGCCCGATTCCAGGTGGCGCAGGCACTCCTCGCCGCTTGCGGCGCTGACCAGGCTGAGTTCCACCGACTGACAGATGATTTCAACCGAAGCCCTGACGTACTCGTTGTCGTCGACGATCATTACCTTGTTTTGCATGAATGCAGTCTCCTCGTGCTACGCGATGTTTAAGCTGTTTCCGATGGGTGCAGGGTGAAGGAAATGGTAGTTCCCTGGTCCATCCCCGGGCTTTGCGCCCAGATTTTTCCCTTGTGGTTCAATACGATGCTCTTGCAGATGGCAAGCCCCAGCCCCTGCGTGCTGAGGTCGTGACGTGCCGAGTCCGCCTTGAAGAATTCGTCAAATATCAGCGCCTTATGGCCCGGTTCCAGCCCGATGCCGTCGTTTTGAACCGACACGACCACCGCACCGTCCTCGAGGGCCGCCCAGATGCGGACCACACCGTTTTCGGCGGCGTAGCGGGCGGCGTTGGAGAGCAGGTTGTCGAAGAGCAGCGCCAGCTGTTCCTCTGCTCCCTGAACAGTAAGCGCCGGATCGATCGTGTTGAGACAGGTGATCCCACGCCTGGCGAGTTGCGCGGCACAGCGGTTTGCGGAGTGCTCCGCGAGGGGAGCGAGGCGGATGCCCACCAGTTCCAGCGGGGCCGTTTTCGAGGAGAACCGGACCAGGTCGAGGGCCTTGGCGGTCAGACCCTGGATCTGGCTTACGCAGGTCTGGCAGATATCCAGCATCCTTTCGAGGCTCGGGTCCCTGACCTTTCCCCTCACCATGGGGAGCAGGGCGAAGAGCGGGGTAAGGGGGGTATTCAGGTCGTGGCCGAGCCGAATCGTCAGCGATTTTATCATGCTGGAGTGGTGCAGTTGCGACTCAAGCCTGCTTCTCTCCTGCTCGGCCGCCTTGCGCTCGGTAATATCTTGTATCACCCCGACCAGCCCCCCGAGGGTGCCGTCCTGGTTCCTGAAGACCGCCTTGTTGAAGATCACGTCATGCGGCGTTCCGTCGGTGTACCTGACGGAGGACTCGTAAACCTGAGAGCCAGATTTTTCGAACAGTTCCTGGTCCATCTGCCAGTATTTGTCTGCGAGGTCCTTCTGCCAGAGTTCATGGACTGTTTTTCCGAGCATCTGCTCCCGTGTCAATCCCACGAATGACTCGTAGATCTTGTTAAACCCGAGGTACTTTCCTTCGGCATCCTTGTAGAAGATCGGGGATGGGATGGCGTCGATGATTAACTGCAGGAACTCCAGCTGTTTCTGTATCTCGTCTTCCGCGCGCTTGCGCTCT
>DATCHY010000182.1:0-6603 GCA_036508065.1 Geomonas sp.
CACCCGGAAAGGGAGAGCGGCAAGGCGATGAGGGCGAGCAGCAGTAAGGTAGCGGTCTCGGGGCTTCGGTAAATGTGCGGGTGCTTCACGTAGGACTCCTTAAAAGGGGTATGCGATGCCGGAGCACGTCGCACCGGATCCTGCACGCGCAGCAGTGCTGTCTGAGCGAAGAGGCCGGTGAAACCGCATGATTGGTATTTGCTTGGCGGATGCTATGAACAAACCGATGTGGCGTCGAGAGAGGCAACCAGTAACGCCGTTAAGGGGCGGGTCGCAATTCTGGTCCATGTCACCCGCAAAATGGGCAAGCATCCAGTACTTTAACCTTTTTGCCCTTTCGGTGTCAACTCGGGAGCTTATGATTTAGCGATAAGATTATTCGCCGATGCGGTTTCACTCTCCCTGTGCGCAAGAGAGAGGGAGGGCGGGGCGGTGGAGAGATGGAAGTACTCCTTTCTTTGCGGGGTGGGATGACACCTGGCAGAATCCTCGATCTACTTCATCTTCCCATGGCGTCAAAGGATTGTTTTAAGATACTTACTAATGACATTGACGACAACTTATTCGCGGTGGTATGCTCGCCGTTTATTCCGTTAGCAGTGGCCGAGGCGGAAAACTTTGATCGAATCTAGGAGGTGTCTGGTGAGCAAGAAATTCAGTACGGTGATGGTCTTCCTTGCAGTTTCCCTGTTATGTGCCGCGTCGGTTTTTGCGGCAGCCCCGCCGAAGAAGGTCGTCATCGGGATCTCCAAGATCGTTTCGCACCCGGCCCTTGATGCGGTTGTCAAGGGGATCCAGGACGAGCTCAACGCCTCCAAGATGAATGCTACCTTTGACGTTCAAAACGCCAATGGCGACATCAGCACCGCCGCCTCCATCGCCAACAAGTTCCAGTCCGAGAAAGTTACCCTCGCCGTCGGCGTTGCGACTCCGACCGCTCAGGCCCTGGTGAACACCCTGAAGGGGATTCCGATCGTGTTCTCCGCGGTCACCGACCCGGTCAAGGCAGGCCTCGTCACTTCACTGAATAAGGGCGACAAGAATGTCACCGGCGTCTCCGACATGACCCCGGTGAGGCAGCAGATCGAACTGCTGCTGAGGATGAAGAAAATCAAGAGGCTCGGCCACATCTACACCAGTTCCGAAGAAAACGCCGTCGTGCTGGCAGGTATGGTCAAGCAGGTCTGCAAGGAGCTGAAAATCGAGTTCGTGCCTACCACGGTCACCAAGTCGGCCGAGGTGAAGCAGGCAACCGAGTCGATCATACGCCGGGTGGATGCGCTCTACATCAGTACCGACAACACGGTGGTCTCGGCCATGAGCGCGGTCGCTGAGGTCGCCATGAAGAACAGGGTGCCGATCATGTCCGCAGATCCGAGCTCCTCCGAGGCCTACGATGTCCTGGCCGCCTGGGGCTTCGACTACTACAAGATGGGCCGCGCAACCGGCAAGATGGTCGTCGAGATCCTGAAGGGGAAGAAGCCGGAACAGATCCCGACCCGCTTCATGACCAAGGCGTCCGATGTCGACCTGCTGATCAACCTGGATGTGGCGAAGAAACTCGGACTGAACGTCCCGAAGGATATCGTGAAGCTCGCCAATACGACCCGCCAAAACGGTAAAATCACCAAGAAGTAAGTTTCCTACCCATCTTCCCGCTCCCTAACCCTCCCCTCCGGGAGAGGGGAGGGGATTTCAAGGCTCGCGGAAGGTCGGTGCCAGCCAGCAAAACGTAAGGTTTATCGCTCGGCAGTCCCCTGGGCTGCCGGGCAGCAGTTATCTTCAGATGGAAGGGTAAACGGTTTGCTATGATTGAAAGTATTCTGGTAGAAGGCCTGATTTACGGCATCATGGTACTCGGTGTATTCATCTCCTTCAGGGTCCTGGACTTTCCCGACCTGACGGTGGACGGCTCGTTCCCCCTGGGGGCGGCGCTCATGGTGCAGTGCCTGCTGCTCGGCATGAACGGCTGGCTGGCACTGCTGGTCGCCTTCGCCGGCGGCGTGCTGGCCGGCGTGATCACCGCGGTCATCCACAACCAGCTGAGGGTGCCCAACCTGCTGGCCGGTATCCTCACCATGACCATGCTTTACTCCATCAACATCCGCATCCTGGGCAACCGCGCCAACGTCCCCGTCCTGAAGCACGAAACCATCCTGACGCAGGTAACGGAGAAATTTACCGGGATCATCCCGGATGACTACATCCTGCTGGTGTTCTTTCTCCTGGTAGCCTTGGTGGCAAAGGTCCTGCTCGACCTCTTCTTCCGGACCGATCTCGGCATGACTATGGGCGCCATGGGAAACAACGAGCAGATGGTGATCTCTCAAGGGGTCAATCCGAAGACCCTGAAGACCATCGGCGTCGGCCTCTCCAACGGGCTGGTCGCCATCTCCGGCGCCTTCGCGGCGCAGTACCTCGGCTTTGCGGACGTGGGGCTCGGGCAGGGCATCATCGTATCGGGGCTCGCCTCGGTCATGATCGGCGAGTTCCTGGTGCTGAAAAGTAACCGCATCGGCATCCTTACCTTCTGCGCGCTGGCGGGATCCGTCATATTCTACGCAGTGATGTATGTGGGGAGGTACTACGGTTACCTGATCCATATGACGCCGAGCGACCTGAACCTGATCAAGGGCGTACTGATCATCATCCTGCTGATCATGACTCAGCTGAAAAAATTCAAGAAGGTCGCATTCAAGTCATCGGTGGCAAAATGATAGAACTCAAGAATGTTTCCATCGTCTTCAACCAGGGGACCGTCAACGAGAACCAGGCGCTCAGCAACATCAACCTGAAGGTGAAGGAGGGTGATTTCATCACCATCATCGGCAGCAACGGTGCCGGGAAGTCCACCCTCTTCAACACCATTGCCGGTACCGTCCTCCCGGCCCAGGGGTCCATCTTCGTCAATGGCCGAAACGTGACGCGGGACCCCGAGTACAAGAGGGCGAAGTACATCGGCAGGATCTTCCAGAATCCGACGCTCGGCACGGCGAGCAACATGAGCCTGGAAGACAACATGATGATCACCTACAAGAAGGGCTTCAAGTGGCTGAAACGAAGCCTGAACCACAAGATGCGGGAGTTCTTCAAGAGCGAGCTGGTCCAGCTGCGGATGGGGCTGGAGCACCGGATGAAGGAGAACCTTGTCATGTTTTCCGGAGGGCAGAGGCAGGCCCTGACCCTTCTCATGATGGTCCTCTCCAAGCCGGCCCTGATCCTTTTGGACGAGCATACCGCAGCGCTAGACCCGAAGAACGCCGAGATCGTCCTGGAGCTCACCGACAAGTTCATCAAGGATTCCCGGCTCACCTCCATGATGATCACTCACAACATGAGCCACGCCATAGAATTCGGCAACCGCCTGCTTATGATGGATAAAGGCGAGATCATCTTCGATATCGAAGGTGAAGCGAAGAAGGCGCTGACTGTGGAGAAGCTGATCGAGAAATTCCACGAGCTGCGCCATAAGAGCTTCGAGAACGACCGGACCCTTCTTTCCGACGATTGAGGGGGTAGGGCGTTTTGCCGAGGGAGCGCCCGTTCCGATCCCGGACTCCGCTGTAGACAGCAGGGTTTGCTCCGGTGTATGGAAAATTACTTTTTTGTGAATACGGCAGTGCAAGGACTGAGAAAACTATGATAACGATCGATTTCGAAAAGATGGGCGGATTGATCCCGGCCGTAATCCAGGACGTCGAGACCGGCGAGGTACTGATGGTCGCCTTCATGGACGAGAAGACACTGAACCTGACGCTTGAGTCGGGGAAAACATGGTTCTTTAGCCGTACCAGGAACAAGTACTGGATGAAGGGGGAGGAATCCGGCAATACCCAGGATGTCGTCGAGGTGCTGACCGACTGCGATGCGGATACCGTCGTCATCAAGGTGAAGCAGAACGGCCCGGCCGCCTGCCACACCGGGAACCGGAGCTGCTTCTACGTAAAATATGAGAACGGCGCCTGGGTGGAGCACTCCAACCCGCTCTTCGATCCGGCGCAGGTCTATAAAAAATAAGACCAGCAAGAACCGTCAGCCACGCTTGCGCGCCGAAGCGCTTCAGCGCGGAAAATCCGGGGAAATCTGAGAAACGGCGATCCTGCCGAGCCTCAACAACCCGACGGTTTCCCACCTCTTTGCTGATCAGGCGCCAGTGGGGTGCCCAAAAACGCAAAGGCCCGCCAGAATCGCTCTGACGGGCCTTTTGCATTTTCAGGAGAAGCGGGGCAATGTCGCCGCCTGCCTCCGTTTTTTGGTTACATCGCCTGCAAGCCTTCGCTCTGAGCACCTTCCGGAAAAACGCCCCAGGCTGCCAGCTCCTCCAGCACCTTCCCGGCCAGCGGCTCCAACTGGGCCTGCACGGGCGCCGAGAGCAGCAGTGCCATCTCGATCGACTCCGGCTGCACACCCCAGAGCACGGTTTCCACCGGTGCATAATCGAGCAGCGACGCCACTGTCAGCAGATCCTTGAGCCCCATCTGGTGCGGCGACAGCTTGGTCTCCAGTGTCAGGGGGATCTCTTCTCCGGAAAGCCTGACCAGGGTGCCGGGAGCGGCGCCGGTCTCAACCGCATCGACGATGAGCAGGCGCTGCGCGTTCTCGATGCTGGGCAAGAGGTCGAGCCCGAGGGTGCCGCCGTCCAGGACGGTGACGTGCCGGGGGAACCGGTAGCGCTCGGCGATCAGCTGCACCACCCTGACCCCGATACCGTCGTCGCTCATTACCAGATTCCCTATGCCGAGCACCAGTATCTTCACCTTTGATCTCCTTTCCGGACCGGCTTGTAGCCGCCGAAGATGCTCGACATGACCCCTCCCTTCTCCTTCACGTCCATGAGCCAGGCGCTGTAGACGTGGTGGATGGCGAAGGCGATCAGGAACCACATGGTCATGTGGTGGGTGAGGCGCAGACCCTGGTTGGAGAAGAGGACCAGGAGCCAGCCGAACAGCTTGTGGGTGAAGGAAAATGGGGCGCGCTCGGAGTAGAGGGCGAACCCGGTGAAGATCATGGTCAGGTAGAGCAGAAATACCGCCAGGTACGCGGTGCCGGCGAGCGCGTTGTGCCCGACCACGTGGGGCGCCCGGATGCTGGTGAAGGTGTAGAAGCGAAAGGTGCCCAGCATCCCCCTTCTACCCTGCGCGGTCAGAAACGGGAAGAACTCGCGCCAGGAGGCGTACCGGTTACCGACGAAGGACCAGTAGATGCGGCTGACGACGCTGACCGCGAAGCAGTAGGCCGCGACGAAGTGGGTGAAGCGTATCCATCCCATGACGTACTGGGTGCTGTAGAGGGCGAGGGTCCTGGGCGAGCCGATCAGGAGCCCGGTCACGCTGAGGGTGATGATGCAGAGCACGTTCACCCAGTGGGTGACGCGCACCGGCACCTCCCAGACGTACTTCTCGTAAAGGTTTGCCATGGCGCGCCTCCTAGAGCACGTTGACCTTGACGACCTCGTTGCCGCCTGCGTCCAGGACATGAACGGCGCAGGCAAGGCAGGGGTCGAAGGAGTGGATGGTCCGCAGTATCTCGAGCGGCTTGCTCGGGTCCGCCAGGGGCGTGCCGATCAGGGCCGCCTCGTAGGGCCCCCTCGAGCCCTTGGCGTCGCGCGGCGAGGCGTTCCAGGTGGAGGGGACTACCGCCTGGTAGTTGAGGATCTTGCCGTCCTTTATCTTGATCCAGTGCCCCAGGGCGCCGCGGGGCGCCTCGTGCCAGCCGTAGCCGGCGGCCTGCGCGGGCCAGGTGGAGGGGTCCCACTTCTCGCCGTTGTGCGCCCGGTAGTCGCCCTTGCCGATGTTGTCGATCAACTGGTCCAGCCACTTCGGGGTCTCCTGGGCGATCAGGAGGCAATCGATGCCGCGCGCGGCGGTCCGCCCGAGGGTGGAGAAGAGCGCCTCGGGTCCCACGCCGAGTTTTGCGAGCACGCCGTTCACCGCTTCCTGCACCTGCTTTTGCCCCGAGGCGTAGGCGACCAGGAGCCGCGCCAGGGGACCCACCTCCATCGGCTGGTCCTGGTAGCGCGGCGCCTTGACCCAGGAGTACTTCCCGTCCGTGTCCAGGTTCTGGTAGGGGGGCCTGGGGCCGGTGTACTTGTGATCCGTCTCGCCGTCCCACGGGTGCAGCCCCTTGCCGGCTCCCCCCTGGTACTCGTACCAGGAGTGGTCCACGTACTCGGTTACCTTTTCGTGACTCACGGCAATGGCCTTGGTGAGGTCCTTTCCCATGATGACGCCGGACGGCATCCAGAGCTTGCCGCCGGGAGCCGGGAATTCGCCGTAGGAAAGGTAGTTGCCGACCCCGCCGCCGATCGCCGCCCATTCCTTGTAGAAGGAGGCGACCGCCAGCAGGTCCGGGATGTAGACCTTTTCCACGAAATCCTTCGCCTTGAGTAGGAGCCTCTTGATCTCCATCAGCTTGTCGGCGTTGAGAGCGTTCTGCGAGTCCGGGTCGATCGGGATCGCCATCCCCCCGACCAGGAAGGTCTGCGGGTGCGGGTTCTTGGAGCCTAGGATGGCGTGGATCTTGATCACGTCCTTTTGCCACTCCAGCGCCTCCAGGTAGTGGGCGGTCGCCATCAGGTTCGCCTCGGGGGGGAGCTTGTAGGCG
>DATCHY010000183.1:0-5199 GCA_036508065.1 Geomonas sp.
AGCAGGCGCTCAGCAGAAGCGACGAGCGGATCCGGCTCCTGCTGGAATCGACCGCCGAGGCGATCTGGGGCATCGACACCGCCGGCGCCTGCAGCTTCGCCAACCCAGCCTGCGCGCGACTGCTCGGCTACGGACACCCCGATGAACTGCTCGGCCAGAACATGCACCAGCTGATCCACCACTCATTTGCGGATGGGAGCCGCTATCCGGCGGATGCCTGCCCGATGTGCCGGGTATTGCAGGGCGAGGAGGGGGTCCACGTCGATGACGAAGTGTTCTGGCGGGCTGACGGCTCCTACTTTGCCGCCGAATACTGGGCCTATCCCCAGCGCAGCGAGGGCCAGGTGGTCGGTGCCGTGATGACCTTCTTCGATATCACCGAGCGCAGGCGGGCCGAGGAGGAGTTGCGCCACGCCACGGCCGCAGCCGAGGCGGCGACCCGGGCCAAGAGCGAATTCCTGGCCAACATGAGCCATGAGATCCGGACCCCGATGAACGCGGCCACCGGCATGCTCTACCTGCTGCAGCAGACCGAACTCACGGAGGTGCAGAAAAACTACCTCGACAAGGCCCAGAGCGCCTCCAACATGCTTTTGAGGGTCATCAACGACATCCTCGACTTCTCGAAGATCGAGGCCGGCAAGCTGGAGCTGGAAAGCGCACCTTTCAACCTGGGCGCGGTGCTGTGCGATCTGGCTGCCGTGGCCTCCGCCACCATCATGGACAAGCCGGTGCAGCTGAGCGTCGCCTGCGCCCCCGAGGTCCCGGATTTCCTGATCGGAGACCCGCTCCGCCTCAGCCAGGTGCTCCTGAACCTCACCAGCAACGCCATCAAGTTCACCGAGAAGGGGAGGGTCGACCTGGAGGTGGCCCTTGCGGCGGCTGGCGACCACGAGGCGACTCTGCGCTTTAACGTAGTCGATACCGGCATCGGGATGACGCCGGAACAGCAGGAAAAACTCTTCAGCGCCTTCACCCAGGCGGACACCTCGACGACCCGCAGATACGGCGGGACGGGCCTGGGGCTCGCCATCAGCGCACAGATGGTGGAGATGATGGGTGGTGCCATCCGGGTGGCGAGCGAGCCGGGAAAGGGGAGCACCTTCAGCTTCACGGTCCCCTTCCGGCGCCCGTCCGCAGAGGAGCAAACCGCCGCAGCGGCGCTGGCCCGAGAGCCGGCAGGCGCGTTGTCTGCCGGTGCGGTAGACTTCGCGGGGACGCGCATCCTCCTTGTCGAGGACAACCAGATCAACCAGGAGATCGCCAGGGAACTCCTGGAGCGCCGGGGGGCGAGGGTCGACCATGCCGGTAACGGCGCCGAGGCGCTCCGGCTGCTCGACGCGCCCGGTGTTAGCTACCACGCGGTCCTCATGGACGTGCAGATGCCGGTCATGGACGGCCTGGAGGCGACCCGGCGCATACGCCTGAATCCCGCGCTGGAAGGGCTGCCCATCATCGCCATGACGGCGAGCGCCACGACCCGGGAGCGCGAGATCTGCCTGGAGGCGGGCATGAACGATCAGGTGAACAAGCCGATCAACGTGGCGGAGCTGTACGCCACCCTCAAACGCTGGATCAGGGAGGCAGGGACGCCGGCCGAGGCGGCGAACAGGGAGGCATCGTGGAGCGCAGAGGGAGAACTCCCCCCGCAACTCCCCGGCCTAGACCTGCAGCGGGCGATGCTGACGCTGGAAAGCGCCCCCCTGCTCAGGAGGCTTTTGGGCAGTTTCCGCCGGGAGAACCTGGCGTTGCTCGACAACCTGCAGGCGGCGCTTTCCTGCGGCGACCTCGACCTTGCCAGGCGCCTGGTCCATACCGTGAAGGGGGTGGGGGGGAACCTCGGGGCGACCGGACTCTGCGGCGCGGCCCGTTTCCTGGAACTGGCGCTATTGCAGCAGGATGCCGGCTCGGTGAGCCAGGCTGTGGAGGCGTTCGGAACAAGCCTGAACCAGGTGCTCGGTTCCATCCTCATGCTGGGGCGGGAAGAGGATGCAGCACCGGAGCTCCCGGAAAAGCCTGCCCCGGAGCCGCACGAGCGTGAACGGATCGCGGGGCTGGCCCGGAAGCTCTCCAGCCTGCTCGAAGCGGACAACCTGAACGCCCTCGGTGTCTGGGAAGAGATGAGGCCGCTGCTCCCGGCGGCGGCGGCGGGGAGGCTCGATGCCGCGCTGCAGGGTCTCGATTTCAGGGACGCCGCCCGCATCCTCGGCGAAATTGTGCAGGAACTGGAGATGACCTTATGAGCGGCGTGACTTCCGGTGGCCCGGCACGGCAAAAGATCCTGATCGTAGATGACACCCTGGCAAACATAGAGATCCTGTACAAGATCTTGCAGGGCGACTACGACGTCTTCTTCGCCAAGAACGGCCGGGACGGCCTCAGGGTGGTCAAGCGGGAGATGCCGGACCTGATCCTCCTGGACATCATGATGCCGGAGATGGACGGCTACCAGGTCTGCTCGCTGCTCAAGGCCGACCCGCAGACCGCGCCCATCCCGGTCATCTTCATCACCGCCATGGGGAGCGAGGAGGACGAGACCAAGGGGCTGGACCGCGGCGCCATCGACTATATAACCAAACCGATCAGCCCGCCGATCGTGCGGGCCCGGATCCGAAACCATCTCGAATTAAAGCGCAGCCGCGACATGCTGGAGGCGCTCGGCCTGGAACTGAGCGACAAGAACCTGGCACTGAAAAAGCTCGCCCGGGAGGACGGCCTGACCGGTCTGGCAAACCGCCGGCATTTCAACGAGCTGCTCGACGCGGAGATCAAGCGCGCCTTCCGCACCGGACAGTTCCTGTCGCTCATACTGTGCGATGTGGACTTCTTCAAGCGCTACAACGACCATTACGGCCATGTAGCAGGGGACAAGTGTCTGCAGATCATCGGGGCCACCATGCTTGCCACCTTCATGCGGGCCGGCGACCTGCCCGCGCGCTACGGCGGCGAGGAGTTCGCCGTGATCCTTCCCGACACCCCGCCCGACAAGGTCGAGCAGCTTGCCGAGAAGCTCCGGCAGAAGATAATCGCCCAGGCCATACCGCACGCCTTTTCGGACGCGCTGGAGGTCGTTTCCTTCAGCATCGGGGTGGTGGGGGCTCAGGCGACCAGGGAGCGGAATGCGGAATGGTACATCGGCGCGGCGGACCGGGCGCTGTACCGGTCCAAGGAAAACGGCAGGAACCGGGTGACGGCCGCGTCGTTAGACGGAGATTGACGGCGCAAGCGGCGACAAAGCGACAAGAATGTTCCTGCCTCAAAAGTTCCCTCTCCCTGCCATCTCCTTCACCCGCTGCAGCAGCTCCTGGCCAGGGCGCGCCAGAGTCCCGCCGCTCCCATGAGGGCTACCGCGAGCCCGGCCGCCCTCAGCATGGCGCTGCGCAGTGCGCCGGAAATCGCGCTCGAGGCGGTCCCCAGCAGCAGCAGGACCGGGAAAGTTCCCAGACCGAGCGCGGCCATGGTTGCCGCGCCAAGGCCGGGGCCGCCGCTTGCCGCGGCGACCATGAGCGGGGCGTAGACCAGGCCGCAGGGGAGAAAGCCCAGCGCGAGGCCGAGCGGGAAGAAGGCTAAGGCTGATTTGCTGGAAATGGCGCGCCGGACCGGTGCGGCAAAAAAACGCGCGCCGCGCCCTTCAAGCGAGGAGAGGTTCAGAGCGTTAAGACCGAGTGCCGAGGAGAGGCCGACGGCGATGACGAAGAGGTTCGCCCCGATGAAGAACCAGGAGGAGACGGACCTGAGCGCCATGAGGTCGAGTGAGGAGCCGATCAATCCCGCCAGCGCTCCGAGCAGGGTGTAGGTGGAGACCCGCCCGAGGTTGTAGCAGAGCTGGAACTGCAGCCGGGAGCCGAATGACTGGCCTGCGCCGGTCATGGCGAGGGCGGCGACGATCCCCCCGCACATGCCGATGCAGTGGAAGCTGCCGGCAAGGCCCGCAAGAAAGGCAAGCCAGATCTCGATCATGCAGTTCTCCCATAAGATCAAAACCAAAACCAGAAACATACTGGCCACAAAAAGGCACAAAACGCACAAAAAAAGGCTTTCAACGCCTTTACGAAATTCTTGAACTCCTGGTAATACATTCTGTAGTACATACTTTTGACCCGTGCAAAGTCTTTCATACATCCTGTAGAGACGCATGGCATGCTTCTCAGCACTGTCACATTATTCCAATACAGTTGTTCCCCCGCTGGGGCAAGAGACGCATGCAATGCGTCTCTACCTCCGGGAAGATCGTCGCATGGTTTTAGCTTCGTTTATTAGATTTCTTTTTGTGCATTTTGTGCTTTTTTGTGGCTCAATGCTTTCAGGTTTCAGGTTTGTCGTCTTCATCATCCAGCATCCTGTGCTTGGGACGCTCTATGTCGTCGAACTCCCCTTTCTTCACCGCCCAGAGAAAGACCAGCCAGCAGCCGCAGCCGAGAAAGAGCGACAGCACGATTAATGAGACCAGTGAACTATCCACGCCTGAACCCCGCCAGTCTCAACGAGTTACCTACCACGCAAACCGAACTGAGCGCCATGGCCGCTGCCGCGTAAATCGGGGTGAGCCTGCCGGTCATGGCGAGCGGAATCCCGACCATGTTGTAGAGAAAAGCCCAGAGAAGATTCTGCCTCACGACGCCCATGGTGCGCCGCGCCATCCGGTGGGCCTCGGCCAGCCTCGCCAGGTCGGGCTTCACCAGGACCAGGTCGGAGGTCTCGATGGCGATGTCGGTCCCGCCGGCGACGGCACAGCCGATGTCGGCCGCCGAGAGGGCCGGCGCGTCGTTGATGCCGTCTCCCACCATCAGCACGGTCGCTCCCTCCCGGCGCACCCCGTCGAGGTAACTGGCCTTTTCCGCAGGCGACAGATCGCCGATCCCCTCTCCGATTCCGAGCTCCTCGGCTGCCTGCTCGGCCGACTCCTGCCGGTCGCCGCTCAAAAGCAGGGTCCGGATGCCGGCTCTGGTGAAATAGGCAACCAGCGCCGGTGCGTCCTCGCGCATCCGGTCCTTGAGGATGAAGGCGCCCAGGTAGCGCCCGGCGCGGGCCAGGTAGACGGCCACGCCGCCCGCCGCCACCTCGATGTCGCCGGGAACGCCGGTGACGCCGAGACCTGCCAGAAAGCGCGAGCTGCCGACCGCCACCAGCTCTCCGACCACCCTCCCGGTCACCCCGCCCCCGGCCACGCCCTTCAGCTCGAGCCCCGCCGGGCACCTT
>DATCHY010000184.1:0-5535 GCA_036508065.1 Geomonas sp.
AGATCTTTCTGAGGGGCTGCCTTGAGGACCTGGAAGCACAGACCATCGCGGACAGGTTGGAAATTATCGTTGTCGATAGCGGTTCCGAGCAAAATGAGCGGGACATCGTCCAGGAGTTCCAGGGGCGTTACCAGAACATAAGGTATATCCGGACCGCCAGAGAGAACCTCTACCAGGCCTGGAATCGAGGAGTGCGGGCGGCAACGGGGAAATACCTGACCGACGCCAATACGGACGACCGTCACCGTCCGGACGCGCTGGAAGTCATGGCTGCCACCCTGGAAGCGCACCCCGGGATAGCCCTGGTCTACGCGGATCAGCTGTACACAGACAGGCCCAACGAAACTTTCCAGACCACGTCCTGCCGCAAGCAACGGGTATGGGGAGAATACGCCGGAACGCAGACCATACGAAGCCATTGCATGGTCAGCTCGCAGCCGATGTGGCGGCGGTCGCTGCATCTGCGGTACGGCTTTTTCGATGACAGCTTCGCTTCCGCAGGAGACTGGGAGTTTTGGCTCCGCATCGCGAGCAGCGAGACCTTCCTGAAAATCGACCAGGTACTGGGTCTTTACTACGAGAACCCCGACGGCATCGAAAACAGCCATCCGGCAAGCGAAGCCGAAGCGATGCGCGTGCGCAACCAGTACCAGATCGAACCGCATGAGCAGAGATTTCCCGCTTTCGCCGTCTACACTCCCCGGAGCACGGGGGCGCAGTCAAGGCACCCGGGTCCCGGCTCGAAACCGCGGGTCTCCGTCATCATCCCCTGCTATAACTACGCGAACTTTCTCCCCGATGCCGTTGGCAGCGTCATCTCGCAGACCTACCAGAGCTTTGAGATCATCATCGTCAACGATGGGAGTACCGATAACACGATCGAAGTCGCCGAGCAGCTGATCGACAGCCTGCACAGTTTCAGTATCAGACTGGTAAACCAGGAGAATAGCGGACAGCCTGCGTTTTCACGCAACGCCGGCATTGCGAAAGCCGTCGGTGCCTACATCCTCTGCCTGGACGCAGACGATACTCTCGGCCAGACCTACCTGGCGGCCTGCGTCGCCGAACTGGAAGGGAACGCCAGGATCTCCATCGTCTACGGTGACCAGCAGAACTTCGGCAAATCGTCACTCTTCGAGCCGCACCCGGACTTCGACGCCAGGAATCTGCTTCGCTTCAACTTCATTCCTGCCGCCGCGCTATTCCGGAAAGAGGCCTGGCTGGATGCCGGCGGTTATCGTCCCAGCAAATTCAGCTCGGGCAGCTACGAAGACTGGGCGTTTTGGATCTCCTGCCTCGGCAAAGGTCATCTAGGGGGAAAAACGGCCGGCGCCGTCTGGAACTACCGCATCCATGGAGAAAGCCAGTACCAGAAGTCACAACTGAACGATCAGGCCCTGAAAGCGGAGATAATCTGCAACACGCCAGGCTGCTACTCAGAGACGCAGCTCAAGTGGGGGAGGTCCGTTCTCGATGAAGTGGAGTCCGCGAAATGGTTCGGCCTGGCTATCGGGATCATGCCGGACGACTCGGAACTTGAGCGCTGGCTGGCGCTGAGGGAACCGGAGGCCCAGGCTGCCGCTTCCTTGGTGCCTGCAGCCCAAAACGGGTTGCGCGTCCTCTTCACCATGTACGGGTGGAATGAATCCGGTGGCGGAACGACCTTCCCGAAGTCTGTCGCCAGGGAACTGGCGGCCAGAGGAAACCAGGTTTCAGTTTTCTACGCTTCACTCAAATCAGACCGGTCCCAACCGGCCTACGCCTTGGACGCAACGGTGGATGATCGGGTCAACCTGTACGGGGTTTACAACCGTCCGGCACTTTTCACCGATCCCGACAATCCTGAGCGTGAAATCCATGATGAGGGTATCCTTTCCCATTTCAGGCAGGTACTGCGCGAAGTGCAGCCGGACGTGGTTCACTTCCACAATTTCCATGGACTTACCCTCGCCATGGCGCAAGAGGTGAAAAAGCTCGGCATCCCTAGCTGCTTTACCCCGCACAACTATCACATGATCGATCCCAATCTGTACCTCTTCGACAGAGACCTCTGCCTTTGGAATGGAACGGACCCGCTGAAGAATTCTGAGGCCGTCAGGAACAACCCCGGGAAAAGGGAATGGTACCAGGAGCGCGTCCGGGTGACCAGAAATCTCCTCAACGACTCGGTAGATCTGGTGCTGGCTGTTTCCTCGCGCCAGAGAGATCTGCTTATCGACTATGGTGCTGCCCCCGGGCGGATCACGGTAGTCCATCAGGCGAACAAGTCGGCGGACACCCTCTGGGCGGGCGATCGACCCGTGCGCGAACCCCGGCTTCCGGGCCAGCCGCTCAGGATCGGTTTTATCGGAGCGGTCACCCGTTACAAGGGTGTCCATATGCTGGTCGCAGCGGCGCAGCATTTTGCACCAGCCGACGCGGAGTTCCACATCTTCGGCGCTGTCGCCGAAGATCTCCGCGACACTCTCAAGTCGTTTGATCACAAGAAGATGGTGACCTTCCATGGCAGTTACGGCCAGAGCGACCTGCAGTCCATAGCCGGCAAACTCGATGTTGCAGTCGTTCCCAGCGTTACGGAAGATTGCGCGCCTCTCGTGATACTTGAGCTTCTGGCTATGCGGCTGCCGGTGATCGCCGCGCGGATCGGTGGCATACCCGACTTTATCCATGAGCACGTCAACGGTTATTTGTACCAGTACGATTCTGTCGACGCGTTGGTGAGAGCCATCTCGTCCTGCCTCGGCGACTCGAAGCAGCTGACGAAGCTTCGGAACTCGATTCAGCAGACGCACTCCTTTGCCGGATATTTAGCGCATCTGCAGGGGATCTACGCGGCCCTTGCTTCCGGAACCCTTGCGACTGCGGCGGACTTCCAGTTGCTCGCCACCTTTCCCGGTGCGAGCCCGGCGGCAACGCCGCTACCGGGAGTTGTCTGGGAAGGGTCACAGTTTGTCGGCCACTCGCTGGCGCTCGTCAACCGGGAGTTATGCCTGCAGCTGATCGACGCCGGCTACCCCGTGAGTATTGTGCCGTATGAACAGGACGAATTCGGCGTCGAGGCGGACCCGCGTTTTGCCGCTCTGGCTGAGCGGGTCAATGCTGCTTTGCCGGAACCTGCCGCGGTCCATGTGCGCCACCAGTGGCCTCCCGACTTCACCCCCCCGGCCGAAGGGCACTGGGTGATGATTCAGCCGTGGGAATTTGGCGCTCTGCCCAAGGCCTGGATCGAGACCATGAGCACCCTCGTGGATGAGGTGTGGGTCCCGAGCTCCTATGTGCGCGACTGCTACATCCGCAGCGGCATGTCCGCCGACCGGGTATTCACGGTCCCAAACGGCGTGAATACCGAGCTGTTCCGTCCCGGGGCCCGGGCGTTTCCGCTGAAGACGACGAAGCGCTTCAAGTTCCTGTTCGTCGGCGGGACCATCCATCGCAAGGGGATCGACATCCTGATCCAGGCTTACGCGATGACCTTCCGGCGCAGCGATGATGTCTGCCTGGTCATCAAAGACCTCGGCGGGAACTCGCTCTATGAGGGGCAGACTGCCGGGCAGATGATTGAGCGGTATCAGGGAGATAACGATCTCCCGGAAATCGAATACCTGGATCGGTTCCTGACGGACCACGAGTTGGCGGGACTCTACACCGCCTGTGACTGCTTCGTCCATCCTTACCGCGGGGAAGGATTTGGGCTTCCCATCGCCGAGGCAATGGCCTGCGGGCTGGCAACGGTTGTCACCGGATACGGAGCGGCGCTCGATTTCTGTTCGCCGGCCACAGCCTACTTGATTCCGGCACATGAGGTCCCCTTGGCCGGGAATCTGGTCGGCAATAAGGAGACCGTCGGCCGCCCGTGGCTTGCGGAACCCGAGGTAAACGCGCTGTCAGCCATCATGCTCCGGGTGTCAGAGAATCCGGAGGAGGCAAAGGCTCGCGGTAAGGCCGCCTCGTCTCATATACGTCAGAACTTCACCTGGCACAACGCCCTGGCAGCCGCCAGTCAACGGTTGCAGGAACTCGTGCAGAAGCCGGTGAGACGCTTCAGCACCCGGCAAAGACCGGGCTCCGTGCCGGACGGGCCGCCGGTCCCCGTCCCCGTCGGCGCGGGGGAGGAGCTCACCTCCATTGTAATAGTCGCTTCCGGCGACTCCGGGTGCTCCGGGGAGTGCCTGGAGAGCCTCGAGAGAAACACCCCGGAACTGCACGAGGTAATACTGGTAGATAGCTGCTCCACGGATGCTGCTCGCCTGCGGCTTAGAGATCTTTGCGCGGGGAAGAGCCGGTACAGATTCATAGAAAACGCCGGGAAGCCGGGTTTGGACGAAGGGTACCAGATCGGCACACAACTCGCGAGAGGCGCTCGGATACTCTTTTTATCCGGTAATGCCGCAGTAACCAGCGGCTGGCTCGGCGGGATGCTTCATTGCCTGGAACGCGGTCCGGCAGCAGCGATCGTAGGCCCGATGACCAATGACGGTTCCGGGCCGCAGCGTGTCGGGAACGTGGATTACCAGAGCATCGGGGAACTGGAAACGTTTTCCGGCGACTTTCGGACCTTGAACTCCTGCCGTCGCATCCCGGTCGACCGGCTCCTTGGTTTCTGCCTGCTCTTTACACGCACCGTTCTGGAAGCCGTTGGAGAGTTCGACGCGCGTTTGGGCTCCGACTGCGCCGTGGATGATTTCTGCCTTCGCGCTTCCCTTGCGGGTTTCGACAGCGTCATCGCCGGAGACGTCTTCGTCCATCAACATCCGGGGCCCCGGTCAAATGGTGACGGCACGGAGGGTGGAGCCGGCCGGAGAGCCGCATTCGCCGCCAAGTGGGATCTTGCCGGGCTCGACGAAGCGCAGGCCAAGAAGGTTGTCAGCCGCAATGCCCGCGAAAAAGGGCGCAGGCTCTCCAGACAGGGGCGACTCGACGACGCCGTAGAGGTCCTATTGCATGAGGGGATAAAGTTTTCCCCGGCCGACAGCGATCCCTACCGTCTCCTTGCCGAAGTGCTGACAGATGCCGGGAGCTTCCAGAATGCACTCGAGGTGCTGGGCGAAATGCCGGCCGGAGACGAGGAGGCCAGGCTCTTGCTCACCGGCCACTGCCAGCGCGGATTGGGGCAATCGGAGCAAGCCCGGCAGCTCGCCGAGCAGGTTTTGCGCCTCAACCCGAATTCAGCTGGCGCACTCTGCCTGAAAGGGGACCTCGCCATCGAAAACGGAGAGACTCTGCACGCCGAAGAGCTGTTCCGGTCGGCCGTGGAGGCAGACCCCGGTTTCGGACTCTCCTACTCGGGGCTCAGCGCAATAGCCTGGGAGGCGGGATCCCGCGACCAGGCTCTCAGACTCGCAGAGCTCGGATTTCTCCTCTCCCCGTTGGAGATGACCGCCTTAGCCCGATTCAACGACTATGCAACGGAACTCGACCTCCTTCCGCGCGAGGAGCAAAGGGTGCGCGAGGCACGGGCCGTCCACCCTGAACATAAGGGACTCGCCTTCGGACTCATCGACATCCTGATCCGCCGCTGTTCTTACCAGGATGCCA
>DATCHY010000185.1:0-2192 GCA_036508065.1 Geomonas sp.
CATTCGAGGGATGTGACGATTTCTGGGGCTGGCTCGAGCAGGCAGGTTCCATGCCGCTTCCCCCCTATATAAAGCGCGCCCCGGAGGGCGAGGACCTGGAGCGATACCAGACCGTGTTCGCCCGGGAGAAGGGAGCGGTTGCCGCGCCCACGGCCGGCCTCCACTTCACGCCCGCGCTTCTCGAGGAGATCCGGGAAAAAGGCGTCGAGATAGCGCCGCTCACCCTCCATGTCGGCCTGGGCACCTTCATGCCGGTCCGGGTGGAGGAGCTTTCCAGCCACACCATGCACCGCGAGTTTTACCGGATTCCCGAATCGACGGTCGATGCGGTGCGCCGGACCAGGGAAAGGGGAGGGCGGGTGATCGCGCTCGGCACCACGACGCTCCGGGCGCTGGAGCACGCGGCCGCCTCGGGGGAACTGCAGCATGGCGAGCGGGAGGCGGACATTTTCATCCTGCCGGGATACCGGTTTCGGGTGGTGGATGCCCTGATCACGAATTTTCATCTCCCCAAGTCCACCCTGTTTATGTTAGTGTGCGCCTTTGCCGGCAAGGAGCGGGTAGTGAACGCCTACCAGGAGGCCGTCAGGCGGCGCTTCCGGTTCTTCAGCTACGGCGATGCCATGTTCATTTCGTGAAGACTGTGACCTGCAATGTGTAATGAGTGATTGAATCTGAAAAAACTGTGATATGTAATGTGCAATGTGTGATTGGATCTGAAACCTTCCTATGAGTCACATCACGCATCATGTGTCACAAGTTACAGTTTAAAGGATATTTTTGTCTGCTATGACGTTTGAACTCATAACGAAGGACCCGGGCTCGGCAGCCCGTTTAGGCTCTCTGACAACCACGCACGGCAGGATTGACACCCCGATTTTCATGCCGGTCGGTACCCAGGCGACGGTCAAGGCCATGACCCCCGAGGAACTGGTCGAGGTCGGCTCGCAGATAATTCTTGCCAACACCTACCACCTCTACCTCCGCCCGGGGCACGAGCTGATCGGTCGCCTCGGCGGGCTGCACAAGTTCATGCACTGGGACCGCCCGATTCTCACCGACAGCGGCGGCTTCCAGGTCTTCTCCCTGGGAGAACTGCGCAAGATCTCGGAGGAAGGGGTCAAGTTCCGATCCCACATCGACGGCTCCAGCCACTTCATCTCCCCCGAGGTCTCCATCGCGATCCAGGAGTCCCTCGGCGCCGACATCGCCATGTGCTTCGACGAATGTCCGCCCTATCCGGCAGAATACTCTTACGTGAAAAAGTCCCTAGAGCTCACCACCCGCTGGGCCAGACGCTGCAAAGAGGCGCACAGCCGCCCGGACCAGGCGCTCTTCGGCATCGTGCAGGGTGGCATGCACCCGGAACTGCGGCGCGAGAGCGCCCGGCAGCTGACCGACATCGGCTTCGACGGCTACGCTCTCGGGGGGCTGTCCGTTGGAGAGGAAAAGGCGGTCATGCACGATATGATGCAGGAGTGCTCCGACATCCTCCCGGAACAAAGCCCCCGCTACATCATGGGGATCGGCGCGCCGGAGGACCTGATCGAGGGGATCAACGCCGGCTTCGACATGTTCGACTGCGTCATGCCGACCAGGAATGCCAGAAACGGGGCGCTCTTCACCAGTTTCGGCAGGATCAACATCAAGGCGGCAATCTATACGGAGGACAGCTCGCCCATCGACCCTGAGTGCGGCTGCTACGTCTGCAGGAATTACAGCAGGGCCTATCTGCGGCACCTCTACCGCAGCGGTGAGATCCTCGCTTCCCGGCTGAACAGCTGGCACAACCTGCACTTTTACCTGAACCTGATGGCGGAGGCGCGCCGGGCCATCGCGCAGGGTAAGTTCGTTCAGTTCAGGAAGGAGTTCTACGCGAAAAGGGCAGGGAATATCGTTGCCGAACTGCCGCGGTAATACAAGAACGCACAATCAAACGTAGCCGAAATTCAATGAGAACGGAAAACATCCAGGAGGTAGCACAATGTTAGGTTTGGCTTTTGCAATGGGGTCGCCGGCAGGCGGAACGTCCGCAGGCGGCATGATGTCCCAGTTTCAGGGCATGATCCCGCTCGTGTTCATGTTTGCCATCTTTTATTTCCTGCTCATCCGCCCGCAGCAGAAGAAGGCGAAGGAACACAGGGCGCTTCTGGAAGCGCTCAAGAAGGGCGACTTGGTGGTGACCGCCGGCG
>DATCHY010000186.1:0-8815 GCA_036508065.1 Geomonas sp.
CCCGCAAGGATCGCCCCCCCCCGAGTGGCAGGCCCCCTTAGCGCCGGTTGCGCCGGCCCAGCCGGAAGGGACGGCCGCAGCGACCGGAACCGTGGAGTGGGAGGAGCCCGCGAGCGTCGCCTCCCTCCTGGACGGCTATGACGTGCCCGTATTCGATCCGGCGGCGGTCATCCTCAAGGGGAGGCAGTCCGTCTCCTTCGAAGAGGTGGCGCGCGAGGCCGACCAGGCCGAGGCGAGCCTGGAGCTGCTCTGCTTCAGGGTGGCGACCGAGGATTACGCCATCAGCATCATGGACATCAAGGAGATCATCAAGCCGCGCGAGGTGACCGAGGTGCCGCGGGTCCCGCCCTTCGTGCGGGGCATCCTCTCGCTGCGCGGCATCATCATCCCGATCTTCGACATGCGGGTCAGGCTCGGCCTTCCCGAGGGGGTGCGCTCGGAGCGCGAGCGGATCGTCGTGGTGCAGCGGCAGGGGAACTTCTGCGGCGTGCTGGTGGACGAGGTTGTGCAGGTGGTAAGGATTGCCGAGGCGGGGATCGAGCCGCCGCCGGTGGTACTCGAGGGGATCGACCGGGAATTCGTCGCGGGAATCGGACGGGTAGCCGGGCGGATGCTGATCCTGCTCGACATGGAGAAGGTGCTCGACGTGAACCTCCTGTAGCAGGGAGGCTTGGTAAATGAGGGCGACTATGATAAAGAACAGAATCCTCGTGGTCGAGGACGAGGAAAGCCTCTTGAAGCTTGAGAGCATACTCTTCACCTCCAAGGGGTACGCGGTGACCGGAGTCAGGGACGGCAAGAGCGCGCTGGATGCGATCGCCGCGGATCGGCCGGACCTCGTGGTCCTGGACGTCATGCTCCCCGGGCTGGACGGCTTCGAGGTCTGCCGCGCCATCAAGGAGAACCCGTTGACCAGCTCCATACCGGTTGTCATGCTGACCGCCAAAAAAAGCAGTAACGACCTCGAGCGCGGCAGGCTCGCCGGGGCCGACGCCTACCTCACCAAGCCGTTCAAGTCGGTGAAGGTGCTCGAGGTAATCGAGGGACTCATCAAGTAGATCGACATCACGAAACAGGCGGGTCGTCATGAAACAGGAGTTACAGGACATACAGGTCGCCTGTCTGCGGATGGGGGACGGGCTTTACGCCGTCGACATCATGCGCATCAAGGAGATCATCCGGCTGCCGAAGCTCTCCCCGCTGCCGAGGTCGCTCCCCTTCGTCGAGGGGGTGGTCAACCTGCGCGGCAGCGTGATCCCGGTGGTGGACCTGAGGAAAAGATTCGGGCTCCCGCCTGCCGAAAGCCTGGAGAGCGCGCGGCTGTTGATCCTCTCCGTCGCGGGTCAGCCGCTTGGTCTCATCGTGGACGAGGTCACCGAGATGATCACGGTCTCCGTCCGGGACCTGAAGCCCCCTCCCCGCGGGGTGCGCATCGTGGGGAGCGAGTACATGGTGGGGCTCGCCCTGGTGCAGGAGGTCCCGGTCATGCTGCTCAACATCGACGCGCTGTTTACCTTCCGCGAACAGGCGGAACCCGGCAGCCTCAGCCCCGAATCAGGGCCTAACTCCACGAACACAAAGAGCGCCGCATGCTGATAGTCTGCCCCAACTGCAAGAAACGATTCGACATCGACGAGGGGAGTGCCGAAAGCTCCAAGAAGCTGCGCTGTTCCAACTGCAGGGCGGTGTTCCGCCTGGTCCGGAAGGGAACGCTTCAGGCCCCGGCGCCGGCTTCGAAGCCGGCCCCGACTCTCACTCCGGCTTCGATCCCGGCTTCGATCCCGGCCCCGGCAACGGCCACGGCCGGCCGGCTCAGGGTGGTGGTCGCCAACGAGAGCCTTGCGTTCTGCGAGGCGGTGCGCAAGGTGCTGGCCGCTGAGCCGTTCGAGCTGTTCATCTGCAACGACGGTAAGGAAGCTCTCGACACGGTCGAAAGGGTATGCCCCGAGCTGCTCCTTCTGGACGTGGCGCTTCCCACCATGTTCGGCTTCGAGGTGTGCGAGCGGGTGCGGCAAAACCCGGCGCTTTCCGGGGTGAAGATCGTGCTGATCGCCTCCATCTACGACAAGACCCGCTACAAGAGGTCCCCGAACTCCCTCTACGGCGCCGACGACTATATCGAGAAGCACCATATCCCCGACTCGCTGGTCCCGATGATCTACCGCCTTGCCTCCGGGAGCGTCCCGGTGCCGGCCAGCCCTTCCCCGGACGAGCTCGCGGCCCAAGAGGAGAGCCGATCGGAGCTCCGGCAGGCCGAGGCGGCAGAAGTTGGCGAGGTGGCCGAGGTGGCCGAGACCCAGGCGCAGGCAGAGCTTTCCGGGACGGAGCTGAAGGCCCGGCGCCTGGCGCGGATCATCGTCTCGGACATCTCGCTGTACAACCAGGCGAAGGTGGAACAGGGGGTGCGGGACGGGAGCTTCTACGCCCTTTTGGCCGACGACATCCGGGAAGGGGAGCTGCTCTACCGCCAGAGGGTGTCCGAGGAGGTGCGGGAGGCCACGTCCTACCTGACCGATGCCTTCGAGGACCTTATCGCCAAGAAGCGCGCGGAACTGCGCATTTAGAAGGAGAGGCAACTGCAGAGAACTCTGGAAGAAATAGCGGCGCAACTGCAAGAGCCGGACGAGGAGGCGAGGCGACTCGCCGTGGTCTCACTGGCGCGCCACCCCTTTGACCGGGCCATGCGGCCCCTCTTCCTCGCCATGGGGGACCAGAGCTGGCGGGTCAGGAAGGAGGCGGTCGCCGTCCTTCTGGCCGCTCAATCGCTCGGCACCGAGGGGATCGAGCGGCTGATCGATCTGCTGCGTTCCGCCGACAACGCGGGGCTGCGCAACTCCGCCGTGGAATCGCTGGAGCGGCTCGGGGCGAGCGCCGTGGACGCCCTGTGCGGGCATCTGGGCGACCCGGACCATGATCTGCGGAAGTTCGTGATCGACATACTGGGGAGCATCGGCTCCAGATCGTGCGTGCCGCTTTTGGTCGCCGCCCTGGACGACCCGGACCCCAACGTGCGGGTGGCTGCCGCGGAGAACCTCGGCAAAATCGGGGATTCCAGCGCGCTGCCGCATCTTTTGAAGGTGCTGGAGGGGGGCGACCTCTGGCTCAAATTCACCGTGCTGGACGCGCTGACGCTGATCGGCACGCCGGTTCCGCTTGAGGCGCTCAGGCCTCTTTTGCGGGAGAGCCTGCTCAAGAGGGCGATCTACGACTGCCTCGGCGCGGTCGGTGACGCGGGGTGCCTGCCGCTTTTGTTAAGCGGGGTGCAGGAGCCGGTCCGAAACGCACGCGAGGCCGCGGCCGTAGCGCTGATGCGGGTGAGATCGCGCCTTGACGCGCACGACGCGCCCGGCCTGGTGGACCTTCCGCTCAAGAATCTCAAGGGTACCGCAGGCGCCGAGGGGCTGATCGCTTCCCTGGACGGGGGCGACCAGGGGGTGCTGGATGCAGTGGCCCGTATCGTCGGCACCATCGGCGACGAGCGCGGGGTCCCGGGTCTCGTCGCCGTGTCGCGCCTGGAGAGGCTCAGGGGGAGTTGCCTGCAGGCCTTCCGGGGGATCGGCGCCGCGGCGCTGCCGCAGCTGGTTTCCCTTTTCCCGTCAGCGCACGGTTCGGAGCGTGCCTTCATAGCGCTTCTGATCGGAGAACTCGGCCTGGCCGGGGGGGTAGGCCTCCTCCTCGAAGGGCTGAACGACGACGCCCCGCAGCTGAGGGCCGCCTGCGCCACGGCGCTCGGCAAGCTCGCTCCCGCCGGCGCGTCGCGTGACATCGAGCGGCTGCTGGACGACGCCTCCCCGGAGGTGCGCGACGCCGCCCTGGAGGCGCTCGGGCGCCTGGGTGCGCAGGATCCTGCCGAGCTGGCGCGGCTCTGTGCGGAGCTCGCCCAGTCGGCGCGCCCCGAGAGAAGACGCGACGCGGCGCTCCTGCTGCCGAGCCTGTCGGACAGCGAGAGGCTTTTCCTGCTGGTCAAGGACGAGGACGCCTCGGTGCGCACGGCGGCCGTCGCCTCCCTGGCGCGGGTCGGCCTGCCGCAGGCGGTCGGGCACCTGGTCATGGCGCTGGCGGACGAGGAGCCGCAGGTGCGCATTGCCGCTGCCCTGGCACTGGGCGAGCTGGGTGGGGCCGAGGTGCTGGAACCGCTGCTCCTGGCCCTGAACGATTCCGACCCCTGGGTGCAGACCGCCGCCCTGAAGGGGCTCACGGCGCTGGGCGATGCCGCGGCGCTCCCCGGAGTGACGGCGCTTCTTGCCGGGGCGCGGGGACCCGTGCTGATCGCGGGTCTCACGACTCTGGCGGCCGTGGGCGGAGCCGGCTCTCTGGCACCGGTCCGGGCCGCGCTTGGCGACGGCGACGAGGAAGTCGTGCAGGCAGCCATCGGCATACTGGCCGGCACAGATTCCGACTGGATCCCCGAATACCGCGATGCCCTGATCGGGCATCCGCACTGGGGAGTGCGGCGCTCCTTCGCGAGGGCCATGGCCGAGGCGCTCGGCGTGCAGGCGCTCCCTTATCTCAAGGATGCCCTGGCAAAGGAGACCGACCCGCTCGTCAAGGGGGAGATTGCCGGCCTCCTGGGCAGGTTAAGCTGATGTTCACCATGGAGCCGGAACTGCAGCTTACCGAGGAGGAATTCCGCCTGATCAGGGACCTGATCTACAGCCACTGCGGCCTGTATTTCGACTCCGACAGCAAGTACCTTTTGGACAAGCGCCTGGTCAGAAGGCTCGCCCACCACGGCCTGCCGGGGTTTCGGGACTACTACCAGTTCCTCAAGTACGACCGGAGGAAGGATGAGGAACTCTCCGACATCATGGACATCCTCACCACCAACGAGACCTACTTCTTCCGCGAGGGGTTCCAGCTCAGGGCGTTTACCGAGGAGATCCTGCCGGAACTCATGCAGCTCAAGGAGCGGGAGCGGACCCTGAGGATCTGGAGCGCCGGCTGCTCCACCGGCGAGGAGCCCTACACCATCGCCATGCTGATGCTGGAACTCGGGCTGTTCAAGGGGTGGCGCATCGAGGTCGTCGGCTCCGACATCAGCCAGAGGGTGGTCCAGCACGCGCGCAAGGGGGTCTACAGCAAGTCCTCCTTCCGCTGCACCGAGGAGAAGTACCTGAAGCGCTTCTTCACCGAGACCGACGGGGGGTACCGGATTAACGACGAGGTGCGGGAGCTCGTCTCCATAAGCCACATGAACCTCTTCGACGCCAACCGGCTGGCGCTTCTGGGCAAGATGGACCTGATCTTCTGCCGCAACGTGATCATCTATTTCGACCTCGCTTCCAAGAAGCGGGTCATCGACGCCTTTTACAACACCCTGCGGGCGGGGGGGTACCTGCTGCTCGGGCACTCCGAGTCGTTGATGAACATATCGACGGCGTTTGCCCTCAGGCACCTGAAAAACGACATGGTCTATCAGAAAGCGGCCGTGACCTGCTGCGGAGCGAGTTAAGTGAAAAAGATACGGGTAGTAGTCGTCGACGATTCGGCCTATAACCGCCGCGCCATCACCAGGATGCTGGAGGAGATTCCCGGCGTGGCGGTGGTGGGGTATGCGACCAACGGGGAGGAGGGGATCAGGAGGGTGATCGACCTCACCCCGGACCTGGTCACGCTCGACCTTGAGATGCCCCGGATGGACGGCTTCACCATGCTGCGCATCCTGATGGCGAGCACGCCGGTTCCCGTCATCGTGATCAGCTCCACGAGCGGTGACGAGAAGGTGTTCAAGGCCCTGGAACTGGGGGCGGTCGACTTCATCGCCAAGCCGACCAGCATCATCTCCGACGAGCTCCTGAAGATACAGCAGGACCTCCACGAGAAGGTGCAGGCGGTCTTCAAGCTGAACATGGCGCGGGTGCAGAAGAGGTGCGAGCCGGTCCCGCAGGCAGTGGCGATTCCCGCGCCCCAGGGGAGCGCCGGGAGCATCGACCTGGTCGCCATCGGCTCTTCCACCGGCGGCCCCCCCGCGCTGCAGCGGATCTTCTCCGCGTTCAGCGAGCCGCTCCCCTTCGCCATGGTGATCTCCCAGCACATGCCGGCGGGTTTCACCAAGACCTTTGCCGAGAGGCTGAACCGCAGCACCGGGTTCGAGGTGAGGGAGGCGAAGGACGGCGACGAGGTGCTGGCCGGGCGGGCCCTGATCGCACCGGGCGGGAGGAACCTGCTCCTGGCCGAGAGCGGGGGGAAGGTGGTGGCGCGGGTGACGGTGCCGGGTCCCAAGGACAGGTACATCCCCTCGGTGGACGCGATGTTCGCCAGCTGCGCCGAGATCTACCGCTCCCGCATGCTGGCGGTGGTTTTGACCGGAATGGGGAACGACGGTGCGCTGGGGGTGCGCCAGGCCAAGGGGCTCGGGGCGCAGGTGATGGCCGAGAGCGAGGAGTCGGCGGTCGTGTTCGGCATGCCGCGCGAGGCGATAGCGACCGGTCTGGTGGACCGGATAGCCCCCATCGACGCGATGGCGCGGGAGATCGTGCACCGCTGCGGCCTTATGCCGCGATTTGGGTGATTTAAAAAAAGAAACCGGGGTGCGTATGCAAAAAGACGATGAGCGGTTGGTGCACAACAGGGGTGAGGAGTTCCTGCAGGTCTTCAAGAAGGGGGCCGAGTTTACCCAGGATCTTTTGAGGGAGAACGAGCGGCTCCGGTTCCGGGTGCTGGAACTCGAGAAGTCCCAGCTGTCGGGGGGCGGGCCGCTTCCTGACCTGGAGGCGAGGAAGCTTGCGGAGCGGATCGCGAACCTGGAGCAGGAAAAGCAGGAGATCCTGAACCGGATCAGGCAGGTCGAGGAGGAGAACCAGGACTTCGCCGCGCGCTATCTGGAGATCGAGGACGAGAACAACAACCTCGCCAACCTCTACATCGCCAGCTACCAGCTCCATTCGACGCTCGATTTCAAGGAGGTGCTCCAGATCATCACGGAGATCATCATCAACCTGATCGGCGCCGAGGAGTTTGCCATCATGCTCCTGGACGAGAAGAGCGATGAGATCCAGGCCGTTGCCACCGAGGGGGTGGAGCGCGAGGAGATCCCGCACGTGCGGCTGGGCAAGGGGGTGATCGGCACGGTGGCGTCCTCGGGCGAGAGCTACTTCTTCCCCGACGTGGACGATTACCAGCGCGACTTCGCGAACCCGATGGTCTGCATACCGCTCAAGATCAAGGAGCACGTGATCGGGGTGCTTGCCATCTACAAGCTCCTGATCCAGAAAAAGGAGTTCGCCCCCGTCGACTACGAGCTCTTCACGCTGTTGGCCGGGCACGCTGCCACCGCCATCTTCAGTTCCAGGCTGTACAGCGATTCGGAGCGGAAGCTGTCGACCATTCAGGGATTTATCGATCTCTTGACGAAATAATCAGTTTTGCTATGGGGGGATACAGGTCAGATGTCAGAATACAACGTTTTGATAGTCGAAGACTCACCTACGATGAGACAGCTCATCGCGTTTGCCCTGAAGAGGATCAGGGGGGTCAGAATCGTGGAGGCGAACGACGGTGTCGACGGGCTTAAAAAGCTCTCCTCCGAGCGTTTCGACTTGATCCTTACCGATATCAACATGCCGATCATGGATGGCCTGAAGCTGGTGAGCCTGGTCCGCAACGACGCCAACTACAAGAGCATTCCCATAGTCGTGATCACGACCGAGGGGGCGCAGGAGGACCGTGAGCGGGCGCTGGCGCTGGGAGCCAACGACTACATCACCAAGCCGATCCAGCCCACGAAGATCCTGGAAGTTGCCAGGAACCTGCTGAAAATAACTTAGGGACAGATTAAGATTAAGGTCAAGGTTAAGGTTTTTCTCAACCTTGGCCTTGACTTATTTTTTATTCGAGGTGATTTGATGGAAGAGAGATACAACCCCAAGGGTGTTGAGGATAAGTGGCAGAGTTTCTGGGCGGAGCACGAGAGCTTCAAGGCGGTCGAGGACTCCGAGAGGAAGAAGTACTACCTGCTTGAGATGTTCCCCTACCCGTCGGGAAGAATCCATATGGGGCACGTCAGGAACTATTCGATCGGTGACGTGATCGCGCGCTTCAAGAGGATGCAGGGCTTCAACGTGCTGCACCCGATGGGGTGGGACGCCTTCGGGATGCCGGCCGAGAACGCGGCGATCCAGAACAAGAGCCACCCCGCCAAGTGGACCTACGAGAACATCGCCTACATGCGGGGCCAGCTCAAAAGGCTCGGCCTTTCCTACGACTGGGCCCGCGAACTCGCCACCTGCGACGTCGACTACTACAAGTGGGAGCAGCGGATCTTCCTGGAGATGTACAAAAAGGGGCTCGCCTACAAGAAGGTCTCCGCGGTAAACTGGTGCCCCAAGTGCGAGACGGTGCTCGCCAACGAGCAGGTGGAGGACGGCTGCTGCTGGCGCTGCGACGCGCAGGTTATGCAGAAGGAGCTGGAGCAGTGGTCCTTCAGGATCACCGCCTACGCCCAGGAACTGCTGGACGACACCTACAAGCTCACCGGCTGGCCGGAGCGGGTCCTCACCATGCAGAGGAACTGGATCGGCCGCAGCGTCGGCTGCGAGATCGAGTTCCCGCTGGAAGGCCAGCGCTCCAAGATCAAGGTCTTCACCACGCGCCAGGACACCCTGTTCGGCGCCACCTTCATGTCGCTTGCCGCCGAGCACCCGCTGGCTCTGGAACTTGCCACCGACGCGCAGCGGCCGCAGGTCGAGGCCTTCATCGAGAAGGTTAAAAAGACCGACCGGATCAAGCGCAGCGCCGAGGACCTGGAGAAGGAAGGGGTGTTCACCGGCTCCTACTGCGTGAACCCGGTGACCCAGGCGAAGATGCCGATATTCCT
>DATCHY010000187.1:0-3481 GCA_036508065.1 Geomonas sp.
GCGGCAAGGGCATGCGCATCGTCCGGGCGACGGCGGAGTTCGCCGGGGCTCTTGCCTCCTGCAAGCGCGAGGCGGCGGCCGGCTTCGGCGACGACCGGGTGCTGCTGGAAAAATACCTGACCCGCCCGCGCCACGTGGAGATCCAGGTCTTCGCCGACTCCCTGGGGGGTGCCGTGCACCTCTTCGAGCGCGACTGCTCCATCCAGCGCCGCCACCAGAAGGTGCTGGAGGAGGCCCCGGCGCCTGGCATGGACCCGGCCCTGCGAAAGCGGATGGGCTGCGCCGCGCTCTCCGCCGCCCGCGCCATAGGGTACGTGGGCGCCGGCACGGTCGAGTTCCTGCTGGACTCGGACGGCTGCTTCTACTTCATGGAGATGAACACCCGCCTGCAGGTGGAACACCCGGTCACCGAGATGATCACCGGGCAGGACCTGGTGGAGTGGCAGCTGCGGGTGGCGGCGGGCGAGGCGCTCCCCTGCACCCAGGACGAGCTCTCCATCGGCGGCCACGCCATCGAGGCCCGCATCTATGCCGAGGACCCTTCCCGCGACTTCCTCCCCTCGACCGGCAACCTTACCCACCTGCGCACCCCGCGGGAGAACGCCCACGTCCGCATCGACACCGGGGTGCGCCAGGGCGACTCGGTAAGCATCCACTACGACCCGATGATCGCCAAGCTGATCGTCTGGGACGCGACCCGCGCCGGGGCGCTGCGCCGCCTGCGCTCGGCACTGGCCGAGTACCAGGTGGTCGGAGTCTCCACCAACGTCGAGTTCCTGGCAGCTCTCGCCGCCCATCCCGCCTTTGCGGCCGGCGACCTCGACACCGGCTTCATCGAGCGCCACCGCGGCGTCCTTTTCCCCGAAACCTGCGCGGCCTCCGACCAGGTGCTGGCCCTCGCCTCCCTGTACCTCCTTCTGCGCCGAGGCGACGAGGCGGAACAGGCGGCGCTTGCCTCCCGCGACCGCTGGGCGCCCTGGCACCTGACCACCGGCTGGCAGATGAACGGCGACAACCACCACGACCTCACCTTCCGGGACTCCGGTGCGACGGTCCAGGTCACGGCCCACTACCGCCCCGGCGGCTACCTGCTCGATCTCCCGGGGGGGGAGCTGCAGGTCAGGGGGAGGCTTAACGAGGAGGGCGACCTGCTGGCCGACCTCGGAGGGGCGAGGATGAGCGCCACCGTGGTCCGCCACGGCGACGACCTGACCATCGTCACCCGCGGCTGCAACCACCGCCTGACCCTGCACGACCCGCTGGCCCATGCCGGAGAACAGGAGGTCGAGGGTGGGCGCCTGACCGCACCAATGCCGGGGAAGATCGTGGCGCTGCTGGTTCGGGAGGGGTCCGAGGTAAAGCAGGGGGCGCCGCTGGTCATCATGGAGGCGATGAAGATGGAACATACCATCACCGCACCCCGGGACGGCGTGGTGGCTGCGATTCATTTCGCCATCGGCGTGGTGGTCCATGAAGGGGCGGAGCTGCTCGCCTTCGCGCCCTGCGAGGAGGCGCCATGAGACTCCCGAAGCGGGTGAAGATCGTCGAGGTAGGTCCGCGCGACGGCCTGCAGAAGGAACCGATCCTGGTGCCGACCGAGGTGAAGATCGCCCTGATCGACCGGCTCTCTGCCGCGGGTCTCAGCGCCATCGAGGTGACCAGTTTCGTTTCCCCGGCCTGGGTGCCGCAGATGGCCGACAATGCGAGGGTCCTGTCCGGGATCGCCCGCAGGCCCGGGGTCAGCTATCCGGTGCTGGTGCCTAACCTGCGCGGTTTAGAGGCGGCCCTGGCTGCCGGGGCGCAGGAGGTGGCACTGTTCGGCGCCGCCTCGGAGACCTTCTCGCAGAAAAACATCAACTGCTCCATCGCCGAAAGCCTGGAGAGGTTTGCCAAGGTCATCGACGCGGCCCAGAAAAAGGGGATCCGGGTCCGCGGCGCCGTTTCCTGCGCCCTCGGCTGCCCCTACGAGGGGGAGGTCGCCCCTGCCGCGGTCGCCTCGGTAGCCGCCCGCCTGCTAGAGCTCGGCTGCTACGAGATCTACCTGGGCGACACCATCGGGGTCGGCACCCCGGGCCAGGCCCAGATCATGATCGACGCCGTGGCCGACAGGGTCCCCCGTGAGCGCCTGGCAGTCCATTTCCACGACACCTACGGCCAGGCCCTGGCCAACATCCTGGCGGTGCTGGAGCGCGGCATCTCCGTCATCGACAGCTCCGTTGCGGGTCTGGGGGGGTGTCCCTATGCCGCCGGGGCCTCGGGCAATGTGGCGAGCGAGGACCTGCTCTACATGCTGGACGGTCTCGGCATCGAGACCGGGGTCGACCTGGACGCCCTGATCGGCGCCGGCAATTTCATCTGCGACTTCCTCGGCACCCCCTCGGGCTCCAAGGTGGCACGCGCCCGGGGCGCCGTAGCGGGGAGCTGCCGGACCTCCTGAAATAATTGCATTGCTCATCGGCAGCAATAAACACCCAGAAGGAGGAGCAATCATGTCACGACAGCTTGATGTCACCGTAGGCGGCCTGCTGGATCAGATGGCGGCCAGTTTCCCCTCCAATGAGGCCCTGGTGTATCCCGATCGGGGGGTGCGCTACAGCTACAGCGAGTTCAACGAGGTGTGCCGCAAGGTAGCCAAGGGGCTGCTCAGGCTCGGCATCAAGAAGGGGGACAACATCTCCATCTGGGCCTACAACGTGCCGGAGTGGGTGGTACTCCAGTTCGCCACGGCCAAGATCGTCGCCGTCCTGGTGACCGTCAACACCAGCTACAAATCGGCCGAACTGGAGTACATCCTGAGGCAGTCCGACTCGACCACCCTCTTCATGGTCAAATCCTTCAAGGATACCGACTACGTACGGATCCTGGAGGAGGTGGTGCCGGGCCTTGCGCTCTGCGAGCCCGGCCGTACCGCGAACGCCGGGCTCCCGCACCTGAAAAACGTCGTCTTCATCGGTGACGACACACCCGCCGGGATGTTCAACTTCGCGCAGGTCGTGGAGCTGGGCAGGGAGGTACCCGACAGCGAACTGGCGGCCGTCGAGGCGACACTCGGGGCGCACGACGTCATCAACATGCAGTACACCTCGGGCACCACCGGCTTCCCGAAGGGGGTCATGCTGACCCACTACAACGTCGTCAACATTGGTTTCAACATCGGCGAGTGCATGAAGCTCACGGAAAAGGACCGGCTCTGCATCCCGGTCCCCTTTTTCCACTGCTTCGGCTGCGTGCTCGGGGTGCTCGCGATCCTGACGCACGGCGCCACAACGGTCATGGTCGAGAGCTTCGACCCCGTGATCGTGCTCGCGGCGGTGCAGAAGACGAAGGCGACGGCGCTCTACGGCGTGCCCACGATGTTCATCGCGGAGCTGGCGAGCCCGATGTTCGACCTGTTCGACCTCAGCTCGCTGCGCACGGGGATCATGGCCGGCAGCCCGTGCCCGGTCGAGACGATGAAGCAGGTCATCGACCGAATGCACGC
>DATCHY010000188.1:0-4523 GCA_036508065.1 Geomonas sp.
CAGTTTCAGGAAAACCGGGTCGATATTGGGAAACGTCATGGGGCTCTCCAGAGGTGTATTTGGCCCTAGGCCAGCAGCACCCTAACCTAACAGCAAAAGCGCGGGGTGTCAATTGCCACCCAGTCGGGACAGCAGGTTGACAAGCGCGGGCCCGGCTATACATTTCTTAATAGGTTCCGGCCCATTGTCCCGACGAAAGCGTCGATCTGCCGGACAGGCCCTGGAAAAACCGTAATTTCGGCAGGGAGCGACCATGAAAACCGCGATGAGCGAGATTTTCCTGAGCTCGATTCTCGGAAAGACCGTGATCAACTCTCATGGCCACGAAATCGGCAAACTGCGCGACCTGATCATGATCCCCGGCGCCAGCTTTCCCGAGGTGTCGCACCTGCTGGTGCAGAACAAGCAGCGCACCCTCTGCGTCCCCTGGCAGCGGGTCGACCTCTTCAACCGCTACGTCATCGCCGTCGCCGGACCGCTGAACCTGCTGCCGGCCTACCGGCAGCAAGAGGGTGACATCCTGCTCAAGCGCGACATTCTGGACCGGCAGATCGTGGATGTAAACGGCGCCAAGGTGGTGCGCGTCAACGACCTGAAACTGGGAAGCTTCCAGGAGCGGCTCTGCGTCTTCTTCGTCGACGTCGGCTTCCGGGGCTTGTTGCGCCGGATGGGGTACGAGCATCTCGGCGAAAGAATCGCCTCCCTCTTCAAGCGCCAGCTCCCCCACTACCATATCAGCTGGGAATACGTACAACTGCTGGAGAAGAACCTGTCCCGGCTGAGCCTCAACGTGGCCGGCGAGGTTTTGAAGGAGATCCATCCCGCGGACCTGGCCCAGATCATCTCCGATATCCCCTCCGGCAACATCCAGGCGATGCTGAACGCGCTGGACGCCGAGACCGCAGGTGAGGCGATCCACGAACTGGAGCCGGAGCTCCGGAGCCGGATCATGAGCCAGCTGGAGAGCGGGCAGGCCTGCGCCATCCTGGAGGAGATGAGCCCGGACCAGGCGGCCGACGTTTTGGGGGATCTCCCGGAAGAGAAGGCCCAGGAGCTACTGGGACTTATGGATGAGAAGGAGGCTGACGAGATCCAGGATTTGATGGAACACGAGGAAGACACGGCCGGCGGGCTGATGAACAGCCAGTTCCTGGCAGTACCCGGCGGGCTGTCGGCCGAGGCAGCCCTCCAGGTGGTGCGGTCGCGCGCCGGCGAGGTCGACACCATCTACTATCTGTATGTGCTCGACGAGGAGGGGGGCCTGCAGGGGGTGCTGAGTCTCAAGGATCTGCTGGTGAACGGACCGGAGTCGATGCTCAGCGAGTTCATGGCGACAGGCATAAAAAGCGTGCATGTCGACTCGACACCGTACGAGGTACTGGAGATCGTAGCCAAGTACAACTTCGTCGCCGTGCCGGTACTGGACAAGGAGGAAAAAATGGCCGGCATCATCACGGTGGACGACATACTGGAGCTGTTCATTCCCAGCGCCCTGCGGCGCAAGCGTCACAGGGCGAGCTGAAGGAGAAAAGGATCTGTCTCTGCTACACTTCCTTACTGCCTTGAATCAGTCGGACCACCGGGCACCTTCTCGCGCAGCTTGTCCAGTTTTTTATTCAGCTCCTGAACCCGGACCTCGTAGTGCTTTATGCTGTTTTGAATGGAAAGATACTCGGGGCGTGACATCTTCGAGGTGTCACCCAGCCGTCCGCGCAGCCCCTCGAGTTCCTTTTCGGCTGCCTGCAGCTGGTTCTTGGTGGCGGCGATTTCGTTACGCAACCCGGCCTCGTCCTTGCCGCCGTTCAGCGGCTTTTTCTCCGTCTGGGTCCCGAGGTCCTTTGTCTTCCCCTTTACCGGCTCGGTGGTGTCGATGACCTGCGTGGTCCCCTCGTCAGCGCCTATCACCTTCACCTTCTTCCGGTATTTTTTCGGCACCTTCCCCAGGTCCTCGGTGAAGTTCACGGTTCCGCGTGCATCGGTCCATTCGTAGGTCTGGGCGCTTGCCGACAGCGGATAAAGCAGGAGCAGCAACACGAGCAGTCTCTTCATTTCCGTTCTCCTTTAAAAAAAACAACCCTGGCAGTCTGCGCGGTTGTGTCAACCCGGAGGCCAGGCAAAGTTCCTGCCGCCCAGCAGATGGAAGTGGATATGAAGAACGGACTGACCGGCACCGGCATTGTTGTTGTTCACTATGCGGAAGCCGTCCTCGGCCACCCCGCGTTCGCGTGCCAGGGCAGCCGCAACACGGTAGACCGCACCGACGAGCGCGTCGTCCTCCGGCGCAAGCTCCAGGGAGTTCGCCAGGTGCCGCTTTGGAATGATCAGTACATGCATCGGTGCCACGGGAGCGATATCTTCAATTGCGAAGAGGAGGTCGTCCTCGTAGATCTTTTTGACAGGTATGGCGCCGCTCGCCATCTTGCAGAACAGACAATCGTGCATGGAAACCTCGTAGGAGAGCAATTGACAATTGACAATGGACAATTGACAATTGACAATGAACTCAGTTAACTCTCTAATAGCAATTGGCAATGGTCTCAGTTATCTATCACAGCACGTCAGCTGTACCGACAGACGCAGACTCGACTTCCCTTAATTCACTAACGCATTCCAATTGTCAATTGCTTCTTCAAGTATATCAGGAACTCCTTGTTCCCTTTTGGGCCGAGTATGGGCGATTCACAGACTCCGAGGACGAGCAGCCCCAGGCTCTCTGCCAGTGCCCTGATCGCGGCGACTACTTCCAGGTGCTTTTTCTCGTCCCGCACCACCCCGCCCTTCCCTACCTGGCCGCGCCCCACTTCGAACTGGGGCTTTATCAGTGCTACGATGGTACCCCCTTCCTGAATGAGCCGCAAGGTCGGCGGGAGCACTTTGTCCAGCGAGATGAATGAGGCGTCTATCACCGCCATGTCCGGGAGCTCGGGGAGCGTCTCGGGCTCCAGGTGCCGGATGTTGGTCTTCTCGAGGCTCACCACCCTCGGGTCCTCGCGCAGCTTCCAGGCAAGCTGCCCGTAGCCCACGTCCACCGCGATGACGCGCCTCGCCCCCCTCTGCAACAGGCAGTCGGTGAACCCGCCGGTGGAGGCGCCGACGTCGAGCGCCGAGAGCCCTGCGACTTCGATGCCGAACTTGTCCAGCCCCTGAGCCAGCTTCAGGCCGCCGCGGCTCACATACGGCAGCGGCTCCCCTTTCAGGCGGATCTCGGCCGTGACGTCCACCAGCAACCCCGCCTTGTCAGCCAGATGATCGCCCACAACAACCTGCCCGGCCATGATGAGCGCTTTCGCCTTCTCCCTGGAGGGGGCAAGCCCTCGCTCCAGCACCAGTTTGTCTAGTCTGTCTTTAGTCACGTTACCTCTTTAGTATATGCCGTGCAGCGGTTCGCCCGGGGCAGCCAGCTGATCGACCCTGCGCTCCACTGCCGGGTCCTCGATGAGCAGCGGGGCGTGGTGCGGCTTGACGCGTGCGTCTATCACGATGGGCCCGCTGCAGCCCCACTGCTTGCAGGAGGTGGAGGCACCCACGCCGTAGATGTCGGCTGCGGGATCGGAACGGGTGAAGGTTACCCAGAGAAAGTTGTTCAGGGAGGTCGCGGTAAACCGGCTGTCGTCGCAAACGACGATCAGGGGGAACGGGTCGAGCCCGGCGACCCCGGACAGGACGTCGCAAAGTTCCTCCATCTCTGGATCAGGCTCTCCTTTTCTGGTCCTGCACGCGGGGCCCTGGAGGGCGAAAACGCCGGGAAGGCAGAGCGCCGGTGCGCGGAAGCCGTCCGGCAGGCGAAGCTCGGCGGGGAGCTCGACCCCAAGGCTGCGGCGCTTCTCGCCGACCGCCGCAAAGACCACCTTGGAGCCGCTGTTCAGCCCGGAGCCGGAATAATCGAGCGTGTCCATGGTGGTCGCGGTCTGGAAGTGGAGGTCGCGGCGCGGATCGATCCGCTCCAGCAGGTGAGCCAGGAAGGCCGGTATGTCACCGATGTCCAACCCCGGCGCATCCTCGTGCGCGGCGATCATCAGGTACTTGGCAAGGGAGAGCTGTCCCTGGCCGAGGATCGCGTTGGCGATGGTGAGGAGCTCCTGGGGCGTGCGCCGCTCCCCGTAGGGGACATAGCGCTCGCTCCCGAGCGCGAGCAGCAGCGGGTGCACGCCGGCCGCGTCAACGGCATGGACCGCATGCACCCCGGGGACCACGGTCGGGATCAGCGGCCCGGTCAGCTCGTGGATGAAGGCGCCGAAGGAGGTGTCCTCCTGCGGCGGCCGCCCCACGGTGGTGAAGGGCCAGATGGCGCCGTCCCGATGATATACATTTTCAACCTGCAGCACCGGGAACGCGTGCGCCAGGCTGTAGTAGCCGAAATGGTCCCCGAAGGGTCCCTCGGGGAGGGTCCTTTGCGGGTCGATGATCCCGGTGATGCAGAAATCGGCCTCCGCGGGGACCGGCAGCCCCCCCTCTCGCGTCACCATCTCGATCCGGTGACCGGCGAGCAGCCCTGCGAAGGAGAGTTCAGGCATCCCCTCGGG
>DATCHY010000189.1:0-4264 GCA_036508065.1 Geomonas sp.
CCCCGCCTGGAATTAAATCCATCGTGGCCCAAAATGAGTCACATTCTCGAACCGATTCCAGGTGATGCGACCTATCGGCCGGCATTACTTGAGGATGGTAAAGCCGTTCTTCGAATCCCAGCGGTATCCCTTGCCGCTCCAGATGGCCTCGATGGTCCTCCAGTCGGGTCCGAGCGCCTTTATCTCCTCGCAGATATAATAAGCCGGCATGATTTCATCGTCGTCAATCCGGCCGTCTCCGTTGGCGTCGGCCCAGTGATAGCCGCCGATCCGGACGCTGCTGCTCCCTGCCACCGATTCGGTTCGGTTCACCCCCGCAAAGTGGAGCACGACCTCCCCATGAAGCTTCACCTCGCTTCTCAGAGCGGGGGAGGCCGGGAGCCGCACCGTATAGGAGACGGTGACCGAAGCGGCGCCACCGGGAATCAGCCATTTAACCACCGAGCCGGAAGCATCTGCCGCGGAACTCGCGGGGAGTGAGCTCACCAGTTGCCACCCGTCGGGGATTTTCTCCTTGAGGATGAAACCGGTTTGCTCTGCACCGGGCCGCGTGAGCCTGATCTGCACCGGAATAATCTCTCCCGGCGCGCCAAAGTTGGGCGCCCACCTGACTGCAGTCGGGGCCGGAACCAGGTGGCGCGTGAGAAAGAAGATCGCCAGGAACAGGAGCGCCAGGGCGGCCAGTCCAGCCACAAGTAAACGACGGGCGCCGCGGCCGGGGGGCGGGGGTGGCGCGCTACCCGGGGTATCGCCTACCTCAACCTTCTCCCGGCGCAGGATGTCCCCCAGTTCGACCTCAAGCGCACTAGCCAGTTTCTCGGCATTGTCGCGCTTGATGGAGGGGTAGCGGTTGTTCTCCCAGCGCGAGATGGTGTCGGTCGTAACGCCGACTACGCTTGCCACGTAAAGCTGGGTGAGCTTTTTCGCCTCGCGCACGCTCTTTATCCGAGCCCCGTCGATGGCAACGCTTGGTGCCGACGTTTTTTCGGTTTTCTCGAAAGCCTGTTCCATGTCCCGTTTCCGCCGTTCAATTCGCTGCAGGCAGGCTGGCCAGCGATGGTTTCGGTGCTTCGGCCCGGCGCGCCTACCCGACATCGGGTCGAATTGCTATAGATGTCGATAGCGGCAGCCCCTGCCACATGATAATTTCTATCATACTTTAGTAAGAAAAATCCCTAAAACAAAAAGGAGCAGCAAATGAAAAAAGTCATCGCCGCAATAGCACTCACACTGTTCAGCGCCGGAACGGTCCTGGCCGCGGATACCATGACCCTTCCTGCCAAAAACGGCAACATCACCTTCAACCACAAGAAGCACCAGGAGCAGCTGAAGGATTGCAAGATTTGTCATGAAAAGGGGCCGGGCAAGATCGTGGGATTCGGCAAGGATTTCGCCCACAAAACCTGCAAGGGGTGCCACGCTGACAAGGGCGCGGGTCCGACCAAATGCGCAGAGTGCCACAAGAAGTAACCTGACGACTATCATTTCCCCGCTTCATCTACTCCTCCTCCAAGGGGGCCGCCACAGGCCTGACTATCACCTTGGAGGAGGAGTGCCTCTCGCTGCATCCTCCCTGCACGTAAATACGCATTGGTAACTATTCAGCATATGCAAAACCTTTTCATTTAACAGGTTTCGTAACGTAGGGGCGGCACGGTGGGTCGCCCTGCTTTCGATTTCGGTTCACCCGTGCAAGGTTTCTGGTCGGCCTCAAGGTGACTGCAGGGAAACCGGAAGACAGAGACGCATGCTATGCGTGCCTGCAAGTGATGATGCGCGCAGGCGGCAAGGGCCGGGGCTGCTTAGCCGCCCGAATTAATACGCCAATTTCAGGAAGACGCGCAGGAGGACGCGAATCAGGGGGCGGTACGGGCCTGGACGAAGAGCGCGTCAAGGGCGTCGAAGTCGAGACGTTCCTCGGCCAGAGAGCGCACCAGGTTGAGCTTCTCGGTGTCCTCAGAGGTTATCTTGGAGACGTCCTCGGTGATGATGCGGTACAGCTCGGCGGTGGAGTGCTTCTGGGTGCGCAGGTAGGGGATGTTGCTGCGGTCGATGATGCGCTGGGTGATGGTGCTGACCGGCGCTATTCCAGGGATGACCAGACCGGAGACCAGGGAGCGGTACTCGGGCATCTGGTAGAGGTTCGCGAGCGTCACCAGCAATTCGTCACGGCTGCTGGTAACCAACAGCAGCGTGGATTCCCTGAGCATTTCTGTGACGCGTTGGGTCGAGGCGGCGCCGATCTGGACATGCTGGATGATGCGGCTGACCTCGCGGCGGTTACCATACAGCGGGAGATCGAGCAGCCGAGAAACGCGGCGCAGCGTCGGATTGGCCAAGACCGTCTGGTAATCGAAGCCGCCGATCAGCCTGAACGGCTGGTCCGCCAGGGCGCGGCTGAGGTAATCGAGGGTGACTTCCCGCTTCTCGGCAAAAAGCTTGTTGGCCAGGACGGCTCGCACCTCGGCGCCTTCCAGCTTGAAGAGGGCAATATTCATGAAAACCGTGTCTATCACGTTGCCGACTCCGCCGCCGGTCACCATCAAAACCGGAGCGTCCAGCATGCGCGCGATGCGGGCGTTGGAAAGCTTCAGTACCGAGCCGACGCCGGGATGACCGGACCCCTCGATGATGATGAAGTCGCACCTCTTCTCCAGTTCGGCAAAGGCGGTCAGGATCCGGTCCTCGAGCTCGGCAAAGGGGATCTCTCCGTCGATCGCCTTGCGCGTGGTGTCTGGATAGACCACCACGGGCGACATGTAGCGCAAGTCCTTGGTGAGGTTGAATACCTGCGCAATCAGCGCGGCATCCTTGTCGACCGCGTGTCCGCGCAACGTGGTCGGCTTGGGACCGAGCGGCTTTATGAAGCCGACCCGGCCGTACTTCTGCCTGGCCAGATGCAGCAAGGAGATACTTATGGTGGTCTTCCCGGTGTTCTGCCCCGAGGCTGCGACGAAGATTTTCTTGGCCATGGCTGGATCCTTGGTTGACCGGCATGCTCAGTCAGGCAGGTGAAGGGGCCGGGAAAAGGTCGGTCCGGCCGTGCCAGGCCCATAATCATACGCAGACGCGGAGAAGTCAAGCATGATAGCGGACCCGGCGGATTCAGCCTCGAATCCGAGCCACGCGCTGTTGCATCCGCCAGTCATCGGGTGTAACATAATTTCATGAGACCCGTTGACCTACATGAACGGCTGGTTTACTACAGCGAGGCGGAAGAGCTGGTTAACCGATTCACGCACGGCGTCGGCGCGCTGTTAAGCATCATTGGGGTGATCGCCCTGATCACGCTGGCCGCCGAGCAGCACGATGCCTACCGCGTCGTCAGCTCCTGCATTTACAGCGGGGCAATGGTCACCTTCTACTGCCTTTCAACCGCCTACCACAGCGTGCGCAAGCCGTACACCCGGTACGTGTTCCGTATTCTGGACCACGCCAGCATCTATCTGATGATTGCGGGGAGCTACACCCCCTTTGGCCTGGTAACTCTGCGCGGGGCCTGGGGCTGGTCGCTCTTGGCTGTGGTCTGGGGGTTGGGAACGGTGGGAGCGGTCCTGAAAATTTTCACCTGTCACCGCCTGCGCTTCATCGGGCCGCTACTCTACATCGCCCTGGGCTGGAGCGTGGTGATCGCCTTTAAACCGCTCGCCGCAGCACTCGCGGCGAACGGTCTGATCCTGCTTTTTGCCGGTGGTGCGGCCTACACCATCGGTGTAGTTTTTTTCCTCTGGGACCGTCTCCCCTACAACCACGCAATCTGGCATCTCTTCGTCCTGACCGGCAGCGCCTGCCACTTCGCTGCCATTTTCTATTACGTGACACCAATCCATCTCTGAAACGATAACGACCAGGACCTAAGGACCTAAAACCGGCTGCCAGCGATCATCGGGCCCGTAGGCTCCGCGGATTGCTGGCGTTTTTTGGGGGGAGGTACCACGGGGAGGGAATCAGGGCTGTTCCTCAAGGTGCCAGGGGCACTTTTTCAGTATCTGCGCAAGTGCATAAACATAGATCTCGCCCTTGGCCTTCATGTTCTTGCAGTACTCTGGGTGGGGCTGCTGGGCATGCCCTGTCAGGTCGAAATTGGTGGCATAGCACCCTCCGGCACAGTCATAGCGAAGCCAGCAGGCGTCGCAGGGGGTGTGGTCGTCCACCTGGAATCCGGACAGCGATTCGTGCAGCGAGAGCTCGCGCGCGGTGACCCGTCCCATGGCGAAATCGGCGCGATCTACGAAGGCGATGCAGGGAAAGACCTCCCCTCGGC
>DATCHY010000190.1:0-2658 GCA_036508065.1 Geomonas sp.
CTCGACGATCGGTTGCACCACCTTTGCCTTGGTATACACCCCTTGGATCTGGCAGTTCACCTTGATGGCCACCCGCTTGCCCGGGTCCGGGATGATCTGCCGCCAGGCCCGGTGCAGGTCCGGTGCACCGGTAAAGGCCAGCACCCCCCGATTGACCATCTCCCTGACCACCTCCGCGTCCAGATCGGCGTTGTCGAGCCCCGCCCCCGCGGCCGCAGCCCCCGGGTCGTGCACCACGGCGACCCGGCTCCTGCGGGGAAGCGTGCGGGCGCCGGGCATCCGCACCTTCAGTGCGGCCCCGAATAAGGCGGCTCCGGCCAGCAGCCCGAGGAAGGCACGACGCCCCAGGGCTCCCAACTGCCCATCCCCACGGTTCACGGCGCTGCCCTCCGGTGCAGCAGCCGGCCGGCGGCAAACACCTGCTCCGGGGGAGTGCTGTAATAACGCATGCCGCAGACCCGGACATGGTTCACCTTCCGGATGCTTTTGAATCCGAGGCCGCGGTAGAGCTTGAGCGAGGCCGCATTCCATTCGGGGATATGGCAGAACAGGTAACGCATGCCTCTCTCCCTGAGCCATGCCGCAGTCGCCCCCACGAGTTCCTTGGACAGCCCTTTCCCGCGGAATTCGGGGTCGATAAAGGTATCGCAGACAAAGGCCTCATCCTGCTGCAGGCCGATCAAGGCGTCAAAGTCCTCCACGTACGCCTTGCCGAGCGCAATCTTGATGTAGCCTGCGATCTCCCCGGCATGGTAGATAAGGGGATAATAGTGCCCCCAGCGGCGGGCTGCCGCAAGTTCGCCGGGCGAGGCGATCCAGGGAAACCTCGCCGACTGGCCGCCGATATAGGCGCAGGCGGCCTCGAAATCCTCGAAGACGATCCGGGTCTCACTAGACGGGTGCCAGTCGGGTCGCGCCGCCAGCGCGCCGCAGAACCAGATGGCGCTGTTGCTGGCGAATAAACCCCTCTTGAACCTTCCCAAGGTCCTCCTGATGCGCAAGCCAGAGTTGGTCATGGTTTTTCCCCCCTCAGTTGTCCCCGGACCACCCGAACCTGGTCGCGGACTGTCCTTAGCGCGCTGACTGCTCCCAGCTCATGAAACGCTGCAATGCGGGAATAGAGCCCCTCATGAAACACGGTCACTGTCAGGTGCCTCCTGGAGCTGTCACTCCAGCGTCTCTTGTAGGGGTCGAAGCTGCCGCCAAAATCGACGCGACCAATACCTCGCGGTTGCTCGAAGATCTGCTTCAAGATCTGCATCTCCAGAAACGCCCCCGGTGAAAGACGGGCGTGCTCCTGGTGGAAGGAGGCCCGCATGGCGTGCTGGGTGGCGTGGCTGCGCAGGTGAAACTCGAAGGCCGCGATGGTTCCGTTTAGCTTTAGCAGCCAAAGGGAAAGGCAGCCCCGAGCTGAGGCGGCTCGCGCCAGGTCCTCGAAGAAAGCGGCGTTCACCGGGTGAGCCAGAGAATCGCCGACCTGTTCGGTCCAGCTGTGTCGCGCCACCTCGTAGAGACCCTCCCTGGCCTCCTGATACCCCGGCCAGGTGGTCACCTCAAGCAGCTCATGGACGCCGGCCCGGCCCATGCCGTTTTGGATGTTGCGCAGCGTCTTGCGTACCCGCATCGGGCGGCTGGAGAGAAACCGTTCCCAGTCCCCCGACACCTCCAGATAGGGCGAGTCCAGAGAAGGGCGCCGCTGAAAACGCCTGCCCCCTTCGGAGAGGAGCCTCAGGAGTCCGACGCAGTTCTCTGAGCCCTCCGGCATGTTGTTGAGCTGCAGCACGTCCCAGCTCTCCCGGTGCCGGTAGAGGTGGGATACCACCTCCCGCAGCACCTCGTCCCGGTGCTCCCCCCTGACCAGAAAATCGTTGTGCAGCGAGTTGCCGTTTTCCGGGAAACAGATGGCTCGTACCGGTAGTCCGTGCAGCGAGGTGCGCCGGCGCATGAAAGGGAAAAGGCCGATCAGCTCCCCTTGGCGCCGCACCACGATCAGGTTTAGTGCCGCGCCGGTTCCGAAATGCCTCCACCAGCAGTCGTGCCAGAAGCTACTCATGAAAACAGAGGACTGATCAGCCAGGCTGGCGCAGAGGGCGTCCCACTCCGGCTGGAGCCGGGCGAGCTCCCCTTCCTCTTGAATCGTCTCAATGTGCAGCGCGGACATAAGTTGCTCCCGGTACGCCCCTAAAGTCATCTGGCCAGCGTCCGCAGCGCCTTCCAGAGCCGGCCGACGCCCGATGTGTTGAGCCGGAAAAAATTCGGTTCCGACAAGCCGTCGTTGCCTGCGGCTATCCTCCCGATCCCCAGTCCGTCACCGGCGCGCCAGTCGAACAGGGCGTTTTCCGTGGTGAAGGCACAGAGATAGCCGCAGCTCCTTAGAAAATCCTGGTGGGCTGCGTGGAAATCGAGGCCCGGGCGACCGTTGGGAAAGCAGAACGCCTCCGGCTCGCGCCCCAGCTCCTCTGCGAAGCGCCTCCTCGGGGCCACCAACTCCGCCTCAATTCCCACCAGGTCCAGCTCCGACAGGATCCGGTGCGTCCCGGTATGCACGCCGAAGCTCACCAGACCCGAGCGCTCCATGTGACGGACCTGGTCCCAGTCAAGCAGGCGGAAATCGGCGGGAACTCTCCCCCGCTCCAGTGGCACCGAGCGGCGCAGCGT
>DATCHY010000191.1:0-4864 GCA_036508065.1 Geomonas sp.
CAGAGTCGGAGATACTCGCCCCGGTGATACCGTTTATCCAGAAGGGTGTAGCGCTCGGGGAGCGCTGCATCTACCTCAATGCGGGCGAGGAGATGCTCGAGCGTGTCCTGAACAACGCCGTATCGGCGCAGAAGAAGGACATCGGGGCGCTCATGTTGTTGCCGGCGCGGGAGGCCTGGCTCCAGGGAGGCTCTTTCGATGCCGCACGGGTAATGGCCTTGCTGCAGTCCCTTTGTTCCAGCGCCGCGGAGGACGGGTTCAAGGGTACCCGGCTGATCTGCGACATGGGCTGGGCGGGCCGTGCGGCCCTGAGGGAAGGTCTGCTGATAGAGTTCGAGCTGGGGTTAAACCTGTTCGCCGCGCGCAACGAAGTGACGCTGCTCTGTCTGTACCACCGGGGCACCTTCCCCGCCGAACTGATGCTGGAACTGGCCAGGCTCCATCCACATCTCGTCACCGCCGGGAACGTCTGCCGCAATCCCTTCTTCATTCCGCCCGATCGCGATCCTGCCGTGCCGCGTGCTGCCTGCGAACTCGATCTTTTCCTGGCTGCGGTGCAGGCGACCGCCGGTGCCGCAACAGACCGGGAGAGGCTGCGGCAGGAGCTGGAGCAGGCCTATGCGGCACTGGCGCGAAAGATCTACGAGAACTGGCAGGAGGAGGACACGCTGCGCGCAAGCGAAAAGGAGCTCCACGAGAAGGATGAGGCGCTCCTGGAGCAAAGACGGCGGATCCAGACCATCCTGCAGCACCTCCCTGCCATGCTGATGGCCTTCGACATGGAGAACCGGCTGGCCGCCTGTAATCACGAGTTCGAGCGTGTGACCGGGTTCAGGGCCGAGGAGGTGATGGGAAAGCCGATACTGGAGCTGATCGAGGTCGAAGGGGAGGGGTGCGACGAGGTGTTGGCGGCCCACCCGCCGGAAGGCGGGGACTACCGGGGGAGGGAATGGAACGTCAGGTGCAAGGACGGTCGCCTGAGGAGCGTTTCCTGGTCCAACATCTCCCGTTATGTCACGATACCCGGCTGGCCCAACTGGATCATGGGGCTCGACGTGACGCCGAGGGTCAATGCCGAACTCGGCCTCAGGTCTCTAAGCGACGAGCTGAACGCGCGAACCGGCGAGCTGGAGGCTTTCGGAAGCGCCGTTTCCTACGACCTGAGCGGCCAGCTCACCAGGATAAGCGGCCACTGCGCCACCATGCAGGAGCTCTGCGGGGGGGCTCTCTCGCCCTCGTGCCGCGAGATGCTGCGGGAGATTCATGAGGCGACACTCGATATGGTCGCGCGGATCACGGCGCTTCAGCGGTTCACCACTCTGGCGGCGGGGGAACTCCGACCGGAACAGGTGGACCTGAGCGCCATGGCGGCAGAGATCGCGGCGCGGCTCAGGGGGAGCGCCGGGGAGCGACGGGTGACCTTCAGCATAGAGGACGGGGTGACGGCGACCGGGGACAAGAAGCTGCTTCGTCTCGCCATGGAACAGCTTCTGGAGAACGCCTGGAACTTTACCTGCGATGTGCGGCATCCGGTGATCCGGTTCGGCACCGCCCAGGTCGAGGGGGAACGGAGCTTCTTTGTCAGCGACAACGGCCCGAGGTGTGCCGGCGGCCCCGAGGTGCAGCCAAAGCCGGGGAGGGGGGGGACTGCCGGCGAGCTCGGTTGCGGCATCGGTCTCGCCACCGTGCAAAGGATCATCTCCCTGCACCGGGGCAGGATCTGGGCCGAGGGCGAGGCAGGCAAGGGGGCCACCTTCTATTTCCGGGTGTGAAACTGTTGGGAACAGGCTGCAGAGAAGCTTCGGGGCGATCCCCAAAGGCCTCGCTGCACCAGCACAGGGTGTCTTTATGAAAAGCGTCAGCGCAGAGCCGCTCCCCATCGTTTTGGTAGATGACGACGGGGAGATTCTCGTTATTTACCGGATGCTCCTGCTGAGCCACGGCATAACGCGTGTGGTGACGTTCAGCGACGGGAACGAGGTGCTCCCCTTCCTGAGGGGGAACAGGGCGGCAGCCGTTGTTCTCGATCTGTCGCTGCCGACCGTCACGGGACAGGAGCTTTTGCACTGTATCGCGGACGAGTTCCCGCAGCTGCCGGTCATCATCATCACCGGGCGCGCGGAGGTCGGGCAGGCCGTTACCTGCATGCGTGACGGTGCCTGCGATTACCTCACCAAGCCGATCAAAACCGAACAGTTCGTTGCCGCCATCAACAGGGCGCGCGACCTCTCCGGACTGCTGGAGGCCCCACCCGCCTGGATTCCGACGGGTGATTTCCCCGACCTGGTCACCCAGGATCGTGAAGTGGGGTCTCACGGGACCTTTTTGAGACGATCCGCAAGGCTTGGACCTGAGCATGGCACAGGGGACCAAGGTCATAAAAGGGGGTGCCCAATGGCCGGAATATTCAGGGAAAAAAGGGTTAACGGGGGGGGCAGGTATTTGAACATAGACAAGGAAATAGCATCGAGCATGCTGAACGCGTCCTATGCGGTCGATCTCAAGACCGCCGTGCACACCTCCCTGGAAACGATCAGGAACATGCTGCTCGAGAAGCCGGACAACGAGGAGATCAGTGTCCTGACCCAGCAGGTCGAACGGTTGCTCACCGAGCAGACCGAGCGGCTCGAGTCGATCAACAGGGACCTGGAGGCGTTCAACTACTCGGTAGCCCACGATCTTTGCGCGCCGCTGAGAAGGATCTGCGGTTTTACCCGGGCGCTCCAGGAACAGTACTCGGGTAGGTTGGACCTGGAAGGGATGGATTATCTGGAGCGGATCTTCAAGTCGTCACAGCATATGAACGAGCTGATCGAGGCCCTGCTGCAGCTCTCGCAGCTTTCCTACCTGAACCTGAAGCGGGAGGTGGTCGACCTTTCCGAGATCGCCAGCGACACGGCGAGCGACCTCAAACAGAGCATGCCGGAACGCAAGGCGGAGTTTGCCATCCAGCCGCGCATCCGGACCTTCGGAGATGCCAACCTCCTCGAGATAGCCATGAAGAACCTGCTGAGAAATGCCTGGAAATTCACCAGCACGCGCGAATCGACCTACATCGAGTTCGGCGCCCGGGAACTGGCTGCGGACAAGACCTGCTTCGTGCGCGATAACGGCATAGGCTTCGACATGGCGAACTCGGAAAGGATGTTCCACGCCTTCCAGCGCCTGCACAACAGCACCGAATTCCCGGGTAACGGTATCGGGCTCACCACGGTGCAGAGGATCATCAACCGCCACGGAGGCCGGATCTGGGCGGAGGGAGAGGTCGACAAAGGTGCCACATTCTATTTCACCCTGCAGTCATGCATCACATAGTCGAATTGTGCCGCGTTGGCTTGGGAGGGAGTCATGTCTTTCACAGTCAGAAACCGTGGTAGCGAGGAGCGCAGTGCCGCCGCAGCCGGTGAGGTGGAAAACAGGAGGTACACGCGCTTTTGCCTGAGCGCGCCTGCCATCATCCGCCACGAAGGCGTCATCATTGCCGGGCAGCTCGTCAACATGAGCCTGAGTGGCGCCTTGATCAGCTCGGCGTCCAGGATTCCGGTGCACGAGGGGGTAACGGTGACCATACTCAACGGCGCGCGGTCGGACCTTTTGAACGAGCTGACGGCAACGGTGATGAGAACCACCGAGGCGGGGTGGGCGGTGCGGTTTGACCGGGTGCTGCTGGAGTCACGGGAGGCTTGGCAGGTGTCGCCCCCGGTGCTGTGACGATGCGAGCCGGGTTGTCCCGCTGCGCCGCCGGTCAAATGAGGGCTTTTGCGCCGGCCAGGTTTCTGGTATCATCTTTTTTTGATCCTGGCGGCAAGCGGAGGCAGCCGATGCACGAGATGTCGATAACCCAGAGCGTAGTGGAGATCTGCCAGGTACATGCCGGGGGGCGCCGGGTAACCGACGTGGTCCTGGAGATCGGGGAGCTTTCGGGGGTCGTGCCGGACAGCATCGAGTTCTGCTTCGAGGCGTGCACCAAGGGGACGCCTTTGGAAGGGGCGCGGCTTAAGATGGAAATCATACCGGCCATCGGGCGCTGTCCCGCCTGCCTGCTGCATCACCCGGTCAGAAGCCTCTTCGATCCCTGTCCGGCCTGTGGGGCCTTCGGCCTTGGCCTGGTCTCCGGCGAGGAGCTTCGGGTCAAGGAACTCGAACTGGAGTAAAACACCGGTCCCGCCTCCCGGGACAAAATGATACATCTGGGACAAAAGGATACAAAACAAAAGCGGCGCGCAACCGGACCTCCCGGATGCGCGCCGCTTTTTGTGTATACATTACGGCATCTTCCAGGATCGGATTTCCATTGCCCGTTTGGCACAAGAATTGCCGTATACAGGCGATACGATTTTCCGGGGAGGTGCTATGAAAGAAGATACTGATATGTTTTGTGAGGGGGTTACCCGCAGGAGTTTCATGAAGGCCTGCGTCACCGCCACGGCCATGATGGGGCTCCCCTTCGGCATGCACACGGAGGTCGCCGAGGCTATTGAGAAAAACGGCAACCCCTCGGTGATCTGGCTCCATTTCCAGGAATGCACCGGCTGCTCGGAGTCGCTGTTGCGCTCGACGCACCCGACCATCTCCACCCTGATCCTGGACATGGTATCGCTCGATTATCATGAGACCCTGATGGCCGGTTCCGGCGCCCAGGCCGAAAAGTCGCTGCACGACTCCATGACGGCGAACAAGGGGAAGTACATCCTGGTGGTCGAGGGGGCGATACCGACCAAACAGAACGGGATCTTCTGCAAGATCTCCGGCAAGACCGCGCTCGAGTCGCTGCAGCGTGCGGCCGAAGGGGCGGCCGCCATCATCTGCATCGGGACCTGCGCTTGCTACGGCGGGATCCAGTCCGTGTCACCGAACCCGACCG
>DATCHY010000192.1:0-5633 GCA_036508065.1 Geomonas sp.
ATGATCGTTGATAAATTCAGCGTGAAAGAAAAACCAGAGTCGGAAACCGTTGCTGACTCGGGGCAGCGCCGTGCCGCTGCGCGACCGGCTACCATCTTAAACCCCGCCCCTTTTTGTCTTGACTAAGGGGTCCACTCAACTAAACATAGAAACTTGCCAAAGGCTTTATAGATGATAATAGCTTTACGGTTAGAGCCCCCTAGAGAATAAAGTTTTAATGCTGTACGAAAGAGCTGTATGTAATGAATGAAGTATTTTGGGTTGTTTTGTTTTCCTTTGCGTCTTTGCGTGAGACGCAGTTTGCAGTTGGTCTTTCTCTCTTAGTTTTGCGTCCTTATCTGTGACTTGGGAGTCCTAGCGTGATATTTGGCATCGGTGTTGACACAGTTGAAATAGCTCGATTCGAGCGCTTCCTGCATGAGGGGAACGATGCGCTGTTCCAGAGGCTCTTCACCCCCGTGGAGATCGAATACTGTGCCGGAAAAAGGCGCAGCGCGCAGCATTACGCCCTGCGCTTCGCTGCCAAGGAATCCCTCCTGAAGGCTCTTGGCACCGGGCTTCGCGACGGGCTTTGCTGGAAGGACGTGGAGGTCGTGAACGACCATCTGGGAAAACCCGATCTGCGTCTTTACGGGCGCGCCCTGGAAATGTTCCGGGAGGCGGGGCTCAGCTCCTGCTACCTTTCGCTCTCCCATGACGCGGGGAGCGCTGTCGCCATGGTGGTACTGGAGCGTTAAATGAAGGTGGTGAGCGGCCAGGTCATGCAGCTTATGGATCAGCGGGCGATGCGGGAATTCGGCATTGCCGGCCTCACCCTCATGGAGGCCGCCGGCCGTGCCTGCGCCGACGCCATTTGCCAGACCTTCGGCCCGGGGGGCGGCAAGAGGGTGCTGGTCGTCGCCGGCAAGGGGAATAACGGTGGCGACGGCTATGTGATCGCCCGGCTGCTGCGGGAGCGGGGCTGGGACGCATATGTGCTGCTGCTCGCCTTCCCTGACGCCGTAACGGGGGATGCGGCGACCAACCTGGCGCTGCTGGACAAGGCAAGCGTGATCTTTGCGCCGGTTGGGGCGCCGCTGCCGGCGGAGCTTTTCCGGGGGGCGACGCTGATCGTCGATGCCCTGCTCGGTACCGGGGTGAAGAGCGAGGTGACCGGAGCCTTTCGCGAGGCAATCGAGCTGATCAACGCGGCGGGTAAGCCCGTCGTCTCGGTCGATATCCCCTCCGGCGTGGACGCCGGCAGCGGGCGCGTGCTCGGGGTGGCGGTGCGCGCCGACCTGACGGTAAGCTTCGCGCTCGCCAAGCTCGGCAACGTCCTGTACCCGGGCGCCGGACTTTGCGGCCGCCTGGTGGTGGCGGACATCGGGATGCCGGCCGCGGTCGTGGCCGAGGCTCCCGGCTGCGAGTTCGTCGACCTCTCCTGCGCGCGCCGGCTGTTCCGGCCGCGGGGGGCTTTGGCCCACAAGGGTAGCGCCGGCCACTCGCTCATCATCGCGGGCTCCACCGGGAAAAGCGGTGCCGCCGCGATGGCGGCGAACTCCGCAGTGCGCGCGGGGAGCGGCCTGGTGACCCTCGCGGTGCCGGCGGCGCTCAACCCGATCCTGGAAATGAAGACCACCGAGGTGATGACCCTGCCGGTGGGAAACCCGGAAGCGGGCTTTCTCCAGGCCGGCGCCCTGGACGCCCTGCTGCAGGGAGCCCGGGGCAGGGATGCGGTGGCCCTTGGTCCGGGACTGGGGAGCGCCCCGTCGACCGCCTATCTGGTGCAGTCGCTGGTTTGTTCCCTGCTGGGGCCGCTGCTGCTCGACGCCGACGGGCTGAACGCGGTCGCGGCCGCGCCCGGGATCCTGCTGGAGAGGCTTTCCCGGGTGACGCTGCTCACCCCGCACCCGGGCGAGATGGCGCGCCTGGCCGGCTGTTCCGTACCCCAGGTGGAGGCGGACCGGATCGGGATCTCCCGGGAGTTCGCCACCCGTTACCAGGTCTACCTGATCCTCAAGGGGGCGCGCAGCATCATCGCCGCGCCTGACGGGCGCATCGCCATAAACGGCAGCGGCAATCCCGGTATGGCGACCGGGGGGATGGGGGACGTGCTGACCGGTGTCGTCACCTCCCTGGTCGGGCAAGGGTACGACCCCTTTGACGCCTGCCTGCTCGGGGTCTTCGTCCACGGCTACGCAGCCGACCTGCTGGTCCGGCAGAAGGGGAGCCAGGGGATGAACGCCACCGACGTCCAGGAGATGCTCCCCGAGGCCATGAGCCGGCTGTCTGGTGCAACGCACCCCTTTGGTAGCGAACCCTGAAAACTCGCATACGCTTGCGCCGAAGCGCGCTTCGGCGCGCAGGCACGGATTGAACGGAAACTGCACGGATAACTGCTGATTAAACAAAAGTCTTAGGAGTGAACCAAAGAATCAAGTTTGAGGTTTATCTTGCCTGTTCCGCTTTTTTTTGCTCTTATCCGTGTACCGGTCTTTGACTCGTTTAGGGAACTACCAGCTGCAAGTACATTGAAAAACGGAGAGCTATTATGTTGAAGGCACAAGATGTCATGACGAAGGACGTTGTCACCGTGCGCCGCGAGACCACGGTCCGTGAACTCGCCACCCTTTTTTCGGAGCGCCATATCAGCAGCGTGCCGGTGGTCAACGACGCCGGAGAGCTGATCGGGATCGTCTCCGAAAGCGACCTGGTCGAGCAGGACAAGAACTTCCACATCCCGACGGTCGTCTCCATCTTCGACTGGGTCATTTACCTGGAGAGCGACAAGCGGTTCGAGAAGGAACTGGCGAAGATGACGGGCCAGACGGTGGGCGAGATCTATTCGGAACAGGTCCAGAGCGTGTCGCCCCTGGTTCCGGTTAGTGAGGTGGCGGATATCATGAGCCGTGACAAGGTCCACGCGGTGCCGGTCGTCGAGGCGGGGCGCGTGGTCGGCATCGTTTCCCGGATCGACCTGATCCGGACCATGATAGGCTGATACCGATGCACTGCGTCGTTACCAAAAGCGGGGCAGAGACCGTGGCGCTCGGCGCACGGCTCGGGCGGCTCCTGGCGCCCGGCGATCTAGTCGCGCTGGTGGGCGAACTCGGTGCCGGGAAGACCCAGTTCGCCAAGGGGATCGCTTCCGGCCTGGAGGTCGACCCCAGGACCCCGGTCACCAGCCCGACCTACACCATCCTGAACATCTACCAGGGGCGGATCCCCCTGTACCATTTCGACCTGTACCGCCTGCACGGCCCTGAGGAGGTCGAGGAACTCGGCTTCGAGGAGTACTTCTCCGGAGCCGGTGCCTGCGTCGTTGAGTGGGCCGAGCGGCTCGGGGAGGAGATGCCGGCCGGTCTTCTTACCGTGTCCCTTTGCCATGCCGGTGCCGACAGCCGGACCGTCTCCTTTGCCGCGTCCGGAGAGAGGGCGGCCGAACTGCTGGAGAGGCTTTTCCCCTGCTAGTTTTAGCATGAGGTGTCCGCGTCCGCGCTAGCGGCAAAAGGGGGGAGCCGGCCGAAGCCCGCTCCGTGCCAAAACTATTCGCAACGTGCCGTTTTTTCGCCGTGTTTGCCTCCGGGCTTCGTGGGCCCTTCACCTCCTTCCCTACCGCACCCCGGCCGACTTCCGGCTGCTGCGCCAGCCTTGGAACCGAGAACAATAAAAAAATGTTTTGACCCGCAGGTTTATTCTTGGTAATAAAGTTGTTCCGACCGCCGGAACTGAGAAAAGCCCCCGGCGGATCAACAGTTGAGCACAAGGAGGACTGACATGGCTTTGGTGGTCCAAAAATACGGCGGCACCTCGATGGGGTCTGTCGAACGTATACGCAACGTTGCCAAGAGAGTGGCAAAGACATACGACGCCGGCAACGACATGGTGGTGGTAGTCTCCGCCATGTCCGGTGAAACGAACAAGCTGGTAGCGCTCGCCAACGAGGTGTGCGAATTCCCGGACAGCCGCGAATACGACGTGCTGGTCGCGGCGGGCGAGCAGGTCTCCATCGCCCTTTTGGCCATGTGCCTGAAGGCCATGGGGTACAAGGCCAAATCGTACCTCGGCTTCCAGGTCCCGATCGTGACCGATAACGCTTTCAGCAAGGCGCGCATCGAGGAGATCCGCGACACCAAGATGAGGGGGGACCTGAAGGAAGGGACCATCCTGATCGTCGCCGGTTTTCAGGGCGTGGACCGCGCGGAGAACATCACCACGCTTGGCCGCGGCGGCTCCGACACCTCTGCCGTTGCCCTCGCTGCGGCGCTCAAGGCTGACGTCTGCGAGATCTACACCGATGTGGACGGCGTCTACACCACGGACCCGAACGTGTGCAAGGATGCCAAGAAGATAGAGCGGATCTCCTACGAGGAGATGCTGGAACTCGCCAGCCTGGGCGCCAAGGTGCTGCAGATCCGTTCCGTCGAGTTTGCCAAAAAATACAACGTCGACGTCCATGTCCGCTCGAGTTTCAATGAAAATATCGGGACCATGGTTACCAAGGAGGATAAAGAAATGGAAGCAGTGCTCGTCTCCGGTATAGCCTATGCCAAGGATGAAGTTAAGATAGCAGTCATGCAGGTCCCCGACAAGCCCGGCATCGCGGCGCAGATCCTCTCTCCGCTCTCCGACGCCAATATCTCCGTCGACATGATCGTGCAGAACGTGAGCGCGTCAGGACACACCGACTTCACCTTCACCGTGCCGCAATCCGACTTCAAGATGGCGCTCGCCATCACCAAGGAGACCGCGGAGGCGATTTCTGCCAAGGAGGTCCTCTCGGACGTGAACGTCAGCAAGGTTTCCATCGTCGGTCTCGGGATGAGGAGCCACGCGGGTGTTGCCACCACCATGTTCAAGACCCTGGCTGCCGAGGGGATCAACATCCAGATGATCTCCACCTCGGAGATCAAGATCTCCGTCGTCGTCGATGCCAAGTACACGGAGCTCGCCGTCAGGGTGCTGCACGACGCCTTCGGCCTCTCCGGAGTGGAGAAGTAGCACAAAGACCGTTCTACGTTCTACGTTCTACGTTCCAGGTTCTACGTTGACCGACCGCAATTTACGCGTATTTCAGAAGCATAATACCCATTGCCGGATAACGTAGTGTCAGAACGTAGAACGTAGAACGTAGAACGTAGAACGTAGAACGTAGAACGTAGAACGTAGAACGTAGAACGTAGAACGTAGAACGTAGAACGGTTCTAACGACTTAGTTTCGAAAGGTGGGGAAATGAGCCTGGTAAAACTGTACGATACGACGCTGAGGGACGGGACGCAGTCGGAGGATATCTCTTTTCTGGTTGAGGACAAGATCCGCATCGCACACAAGCTGGACGACTGCGGCATGCATTATATCGAGGGCGGCTGGCCGGGGAGTAACCCCAAGGACGTGACCTTCTTCAAGGACATCAAGAAGGAGAAGCTCTCCCACGCGAAGATCGCCGCCTTCGGCTCGACGCGCCGGGCCAAGGTGACGCCTGACAAGGACCAGAACCTCCGCACCCTGGTGCAGTCCGAGGCCGACGCGGTGACCATCTTCGGCAAGAGCTGGGACTTCCAGGTCCACGAGGCGCTCCGGATTCCGCTTGAGGAAAACCTGGAAATGATCTTCGACTCCCTGGAATACCTGAAGGCGCGCATGCCGGAGGTCT
>DATCHY010000193.1:0-3595 GCA_036508065.1 Geomonas sp.
TATAGCATCTCCCAGCCCGAGGCCGCCAGCGTGGAGAACGCCGGGAGTTTCGTGTCGCCCGAGACGATCGTGGCTCGGGCGCTTGCCGCGGGGTGCCGTTCCATATCCTACACCTACACAGAGCCGACGGTCTTTTTCGAGTACGCCTACGAGACCGCGGTCCTCGCCCGTGCGGCCGGGCTAAAGAACGTTTTCGTCACCAACGGCTACATCACGAACGAGGCACTTGCCGTCATCGCCCCCTATCTGGACGCGGCCAACATCGACCTCAAGGGGTTCAGCGAATCCTTCTACCGGGAGGTGGTCGGGGCGTCGCTCGACGGGGTGCTCGACTGCATCAGGGAATACCGAAGGCTCGGAGTCTGGCTGGAGATCACCACATTGATCATTCCGAACCGGAACGACTCGGAAGACGAGCTGCGCGGCATCGCCGAGTTCATCGCCTCGGAGATCGGTCCGCAGACGCCGTGGCATGTCACCCAGTTCTATCCGACCTACCGGCTGACCGGCGAGCCGCGTACCCCGCTTGCCACCCTGCGGACCGCCCGGCGCATAGGGCTCGATGCGGGGCTCGACTACGTGTACGAGGGGAATGTCCCGGGCGAGGGGGGCGAGAACAGCTGCTGCCCCTCCTGCGGCGATCTCCTGATCAAAAGGTACGGCTTCATCATCGAGAAGAATCTCCTTTCCCGCGGCACGTGCCCCGGCTGCGGACGCGTGGTGGACGGCGTATGGGACTAGCCCGCTGGCGCTCATCTGACACGGCTCCCGGAACGGCCTGCAGCGGTGGCGCCGGGGCGGGTGACTGCCTGCGCATGGTGCTGGCCGGATCCCTGCTCGTGCTGCTGCTCTGGATCTTCGACGCCGCCATCGACTCGATTTTCTCTGGCGCGAGATCCTTCGGCGGGTCCCTGCTGGCCCCGAGCCTCCACGGGCTGGCGGATTTCCCCCTGGTCTTCTCCCTGGCCGGCTGCCTGCTGCTCCAGAGCAGACGGCTGTCCCGGGTGCGGAGCGCGTTGGAAAGGGCGCAGCAGGACGCCCTGCTCAAGGCCGAAAGGGAGCGGACCAATGTGGCAGCTCTCATCGATACCATACCCAACCCGATCTACTACCAGGACCCGTCGGGGCGCTTCCTCGGCTGCAATACCGCCTTTGCGGAGTGGCTCGCCCAGCCGCGCGAGCTGATCGTCGGCCGGACCCTCATGGAGATCGCGCCGTTGCAGGTCTGCCAGGTCTTCCGGCAGCAGGAACCCGGTCCAGGGGCAGGGACGGTCTGCGAGTCCACCTTGAGGCGCGGCGACGGAACGCTGAGGGATGTTATCTTTTACAAGAACCGGTTGACCGACGGCGCTGGGCAGGTCGGCGTCCTGATCGACATAACCCAGAGAAAACGCGCCGAGGAGGAGATCGTCGGGCTGAACGGCGCTCTGATGCAGCAGGCGGTCGAGCTGCACCAGGCGAACCGGGAGCTGGAGGCGTTCAGCCACGCCATCTCCCATGACCTGCGCACCCCGCTCACCAGGATCTCCTGTTCCGGTTAGGCGCTCCAGGAGTACGGCGAGATGCTCGACGACAAGGGACTCTTCTTCGTGAACTCCGTTAATGCCGGCTGCAGGCAGGTGGAGGCGCTGCTCGACGCGCTCCTGGTCCTGTCCCGGGTGACCGAGTCGGAACTGTCCTGGGGCGAGGTCGACCTGAGCCGGATGGCCGAGGAGAAGGCTGCCGATCTTCATCTGGCCGAGCCCGGGCGCCGTGTCAGTTTCCGGATCGCCCCGCGTCTCCTGGTGCAGGGGGACCCGCAGCTGCTGCACATCGCGCTGGACAACCTGATCCGCAACGCCTGGAAGTACACCTCCCACGCCGCCCAGCCGAGCATCGAGTTCGGCGCGGTCACGGGTTCCGAGGGTGAGTGCATCTATTACCTGAAGGATAACGGCGCCGGGTTCGACAGCCAACGCGCCGACCAGCTGTTCAAGCCCTTTCGCCGGCTGCACTCCAGCCAGGAGTTCCCCGGGACCGGCCTTGGTCTCGCCACGGTTCAGCGCATCATCCGGCGCCACAATGGGCGGATCTGGGGCGAGGGGAAGCCCGGCTGCGGCGCGACCTTTTACTTCACCGTCAACGCCTGATCCCCCGCGTAACGGAAACGGTTGCCCCCGGTCCGTCGTTCATGCTATACATCAGCAGCGGCTTGCCGTAAAATCCATCCCAAAGAGGTTTCCTTGAAGGTTTCACTGCTGCGTCGCTCCTGGGTCACTTTTTCCATCTGGGTGATCGGCTGCTACGCTTCGGCCATCAACCGTTTCATCGTCAAGGGGGCACAGCAGATACCCCGCACCGGCGGGGTCCTCGTAGCCTCCAACCACATCTCTGCCTACGACACTATCTTTCTCCCCTGGGCGGTCATCAGGAGCAATCCGTTGCAGATGCTCTGGGCTCCTGCCAAGGAGGAGCTCTTCGGGAACCGTCTCCTGGCGCTGCTCTACCGGTCCTGGGGGGCGTTTCCGGTTCGCCGCGGCAGGGATCTGCGCGCCGGTAAGTACATCAACGAGCTTTTGACCGACCAGAAGGTGATGCTCTTCCCCGAGGGGACCCGGCACAAGGACGGCTTGCTGGGCAAGGGGAACCGCGGGGTCGGCAAGATCATCTACGATACCAGGCCCTCCGTGATACCTGCCGCGCTCTTCGGGGTGAACGGCTGGCGCTTCCCCGCGTTCGGGGCCCGGGGCGGGGTGAGCTTCGGTGCGCCGCTCAACTTTGACGATCTCTACGCGCTTCCCGACTGCAAGGAGACCCACCAGCTGATCGTGGACCGGGTCATGGCCGCGATCGCCTCGCAGCTTGAGGGCGAGGGGAGGCTGATCGATGCGGGTTGAGATATTCTGCGACGGCGCCTGCAGCGGCAACCCCGGCATCGGCGGCTACGGAAGCATCCTGCGTAGCGGTGCCAGCGTGAAGGAACTCTCCGGGGCAGAGGGTGCTACCACCAATAACCGGATGGAGATGAGCGGGGCGATCGCCGCGCTGGAGGCGCTCACCCGCCCCTGCGAGGTGGTGATCACCACCGATTCCCAGTACCTCGTCAAGGGGATGACCGAGTGGATGTCGGGATGGCTCAAGAGGGGCTGGGTGAACAGCAAGAAGGAGCCGGTCCTGAACCGCGACCTCTGGGAGAAGCTCCTGGCGCTCTCGAAGGTGCACAAGATCCGCTGGGCCTGGGTCCGCGGTCACAACGGGCATCTGGAGAACGAGCGCTGCGACGAGCTGGCGCGGGCGGCCATCACCAGTTTCAAGAACAGCGTACCCAGGTAGGAGAGCGGTTGGACTATTTCATTGTCGAGGTCTCCGAGGAGGAGATAAAAAGGGAGCGGCAAAAGGCGCGGGAGTTGCGCGCCAGCCAGCCGTGGAAGAACAGGATCGCCAAAGGGCTCTGCCACTGGTGCCGGGCCAAATTCCCTCCCGGTGAACTCTCCATGGATCATATCGTGCCGGTCATTCGCGGCGGTAAGAGCAGTCGCGGAAACGTGGTCCCTTCCTGCAAGGAATGCAACAACCGGAAGAAGCATATGCTCCCGGTCGAGTGGGAGGAGTACCT
>DATCHY010000194.1:0-4111 GCA_036508065.1 Geomonas sp.
CGCAGGCGAAAGTATTCGAGCCGTTTTTCACCACCAAGGCGCCCGGGCGCGGCACGGGACTCGGACTCTCCATCGTGTACGGGATCGTCAAGCAGCACGGCGGCTATATCACGATCGCCAGCGAATGCGGTGTGGGGACGACGTTCAGCATCTACCTTCCCCTGACAGCCGCGCAGGGAGAGACCACGGAAAAAGCCCCGCCTGCCGCGCCCCGGGGTGGGCGGGAAACGATTCTCGTCGTTGAGGACGATCCGACGGTGCGGCACCTCCTGGATTCGGTACTGAAGACATTCGGGTACGGCGTGATCCTGGCCGAAAACGGTGACGAAGCCATGGAACTGTTTGAAGCGAACTGGCAGAACATCGATTTGGCCATCCTCGATGTGATCATGCCGGGGATGAACGGCAGGCAGGTCTGCGAGGCGCTCAGACAGCGCTTTCCTCAGCTGAAAGTGCTGTTCCTGACCGGATATACCGCAGACCTGATCCAGGACAAGGGGATCCTGGTCGACGGGATCGACCTCCTCCTGAAGCCGGCGCAGCCCGCCCAGCTCGCGAAAAAAGTGAGGGAGATGCTGGATGCGGGATAATCAAGCCAGTTAACCAGAACTTGTCCAGGAGCGAACGGGGGTAAAAATGATAATGTCTGAAAAACCCAAACTCGCGATCTACTGGGCCGCTTCCTGCGGCGGCTGCGAGATCGCTGTTGCCAACCTGCATGAGAAGATCCTGGACCTGGATGCGGCTTTCGACTTCATGTTCTGCCCCTGCCTGATGGATACCAAGAAGAAGGACATCGAGGCGCTCCCGGACCGGGCCATTGCCGTGACCCTCTTCAACGGGGCACTGCGCACGGAGGAGAATGTTGAGATGGCCCACCTGCTGCGCAGGAAATCCCGGCTGCTGGTGGCCTTCGGCTCCTGCGCCAAAGGGGGGTGCATCCCGGCTCTGGCCAATTTCACCACGAAGGAAGAGCTCTTGCGTTGCGTTTACCTTGACAATCCCTCGGTTGACAATCCGGCGGCGATCATCCCCTCAGGCACGACCAGCTTTCCTGAGGGGAACCTTCATCTGCCGGCGTTGCTGGGGCGAGTGAAACACCTGGCCCAGGAGGTGGAGGTGGATTACTCTATCCCCGGCTGTCCGCCTGAATCGCACCAGATCTGGCATATGATCGAGGTGATCTTGTCCGGCGATCTCCCACCCAAGGGGAGTACGGTCGGTTGCGGCACCCTGACGGTATGCGACGACTGCGACCGGACCAAGGAGGAGAAGCGCATCCGCGCCTTCCGGCGCAATTACGAATTCTATCCTGACCCCAAAGCCTGCCTGCTCGAACAGGGGCTGCTCTGCATGGGTATTGCCACCCGAAACGGCTGCGGCGCCCCCTGCACCAAGGCCAACATGCCCTGCACCGGCTGCTACGGCGCCCCGGACGGTATCGGCGACCAGGGGGCCAGGATGGTGGCGGCGCTCGGCTCGGTCATGGACATCGGCGATACCACCGGCCTTTCGGAGTCGGAGATCGCCGGGCGGGTTGACGCATTTCTGGCGGCGATTCCGGATTATGCCGGGCTGTTTTACAAATACACCCTGGCCAGTTCGACACTGGGCGGCAGGGTCGGGAGGTAACGGATGCCGCGGATCACCATCGACCCGATCACCCGTCTGGAGGGACACGGCCGGATAGACATCTTTCTGAACGACCAGGGAAAGGTGGAGAACGCCTATTTCCAGATTCCGGAACTGCGCGGCTTCGAGCAGTTCTGCGTGGGGCGGATGGCCGAGGAGATGCCGGTCATCACCAACCGGATCTGCGGGGTCTGCCCCGAGGCTCATCACCTGGCTGCCAGCAAGGCGCTGGACGGCGTCTTCGGCGCCGAGCCGACACCGGCAGCAAAGAAGCTGCGCGAGCTCCTTTACACCGCTTTTTTCGTCACCGACCACACCACCCACTTCTATGCCCTCGGCGGTCCGGACTTCATCGTCGGGCCGGATGCCCCCCCCTCCGAGCGGAACATCCTGGGTGTGGCCCGCAAGGTAGGGGTTGAGGTCGCCGGCGAGGTGTTCGCCTGCCGCAAACGCAACCACGAGATCATCACCTTTCTGGGCGGCAAGTCGATCCATCCGGTGGCCGGGGTCCCCGGCGGCTGGAGCCGCGCCATCAGCGCCGCTGAACGCGACCAGATACAGGATACTGCCCGAAAGAACATCGAATTTGCCCGCTTCTCCCTGTCCCTCTTCGAAAGGATCGTCCTTAAGAACCCGCTCTATCTGGACATGATTACCTCCGACACCTACCTGCACCGCACCTACTCGATGGGGACCGTGGATGCCCACGATCAGGCCAACTTCTACGACGGCATGATCCGGGTGCTTGACCCGGAAGGGAACGAATTCGTCAGATACCACCCTTCCCAATACCGCGAGCATATTGCCGAACGGGTGGAAGCCTGGACCTACCTGAAATATCCCTACCTGAAAAAGGTGGGGTGGAAGGGGCTGACGGACGGGATCGAGAGCGGCATCTACACCTCGACCCCTCTGTCGCGGCTGAACGTCTCCGAGGGGATGGCGACCCCTCTGGCGAACGCGGAATTCCAGCGGATGTACGAGAGCTTCGGACGCAAAAAGATCACCGAGGCCCGTTACCAGCCGATCCATCACCGTATGGCCACCCACTGGGCGAGGCTGATCGAACTGCTCTACGCCTCGGAACGGATGCTGGAACTGGCGCTCGACCCTGAAATCTCCTCCCCGGAGACCCGCAACATTCCGGATCCGTCCCGGTTCGTCGGCGAGGGGATCGGCTCTGTCGAGGCGCCGCGCGGGACGCTGACCCATCATTATGTCACTGATGAAAGGGGGGTTTTGACAAAGGTCAATATGATCGTCGGTACCACCAACAACTATGCCGCCATGTCCATGTCCATAAAGCGTGCCGCGGAAAAACTGATCACCAGCAACGCTCCCGAGGAGGCTATTCTCAACAAGGTCGAGATGGCCTTCCGGCTTTACGATCCCTGTTTTTCCTGCGCGACCCATTTCCTCCCGGGCAAGATGCCGTTGACAGTAGCGCTGCGTGACAGTCAGGGCGTGCCGCTGCGGGAGATGCGGAGGAAGGGATGAGCGCCGGAGTCGTTATCATAGGGATGGGCAATCCGCTCTTAAGCGATGATGGCGTCGGGATTGCCGTTGCCCGTGCCGTGGCGCAGCGTCTGCGGGGACGCATGAATCTGACCGTGACGGAGTTGCACACCGGGGGCTTCCGGCTGATGGAGGCGATGGCCGGTTTCCAGCGGGCGGTGGTAGTGGACGCCATGCTGAGCGGCGCGACTCCCGGCACGCTGCAGCGTTTTGACCCAAAGGGTTTCGTCACCACCAAGAACACGTTTTCCAGTCACGATACCGATTTTGCGACGGCCTATGACCTGGGGCGCATGGCTGGTGTCCCCCTTCCGGAGCAGGTTTCCTTCTGGGGTATCGAGGCCCGTGAGTTTGACCTTTTCGGCGAACGGTTCAGCGACGAGGTGTCTGCGGCGGTGCCGGGGGCGGTAAATCTGATAGTGGCAGAGATTATCCAGTGGGAGGCGCCGGCATGAAAATCGGGATCTATTTCTGTAACTGCGGCAGGGACATATCCGACAAGATCAGCGCCGAAGCGGTGGCCGAAGCGGCCGAATCCTTCCCGGACCGGCCCTATATCAGGGTCGTGGATTTCATCTGCTCGGAAGATGGCAAGATGCAGTTAGAGGATAGCCTGAGGAGAGAACAACCGGATCGGGTGGTGGTGGCCGCCTGCTCGCCCCGCGACCACGAGGCCACGTTCCGACTCTCAATGATCAATGCGGGGATGAACCCCTACCTGATGCAGATGGTCAACATCCGCGAACAGATCGCCTGGGTGACTGAAGACCCGGCTGTGGCGACCGAAAAGGCGATCCGGGCGATCCGGGGAGCGGTCTTCCGGGTGCGGTTGCACCAGCTGCTGGAAAAGAAAGCGCTTGAGACCTGCCCCGATGCACTCGTGATCGGGGCAGGCCCGGCCGGCATGAAAGCGGCCCTGTCACTGGCCGAGGCCGGACGATCGGTGGGGCTGGTTGAGCGGACG
>DATCHY010000195.1:0-5209 GCA_036508065.1 Geomonas sp.
CGACCTCCGAGTTTCTCCAGCGCACCTGGGCCCAATTCCTTCCCGAGGTCGGCTGGAGAAACTCGGAGGTCGACCGTGTGGTCTGCCACCAGGTGGGAAGCGCGCACCAGAGCGCCATTTTGAAGACCCTCGGCATCCCGCTCGACAAGGATTTCACCACCTACGAGTTCCTCGGCAACATGGGGACGGTCTCCCTGCCGCTCACCGCGGCGCTCGCGGACGAGCGGGACATCCTCTCGAAGGGGGACCGGGTCGCCATGCTCGGCATCGGCAGCGGGCTCAACTGCCTGATGCTCGGGGTCGATTGGTAGGAAGACCATTAGCCACGAATTACTGAGAAATTCCCGTTTCGCAACTACAGCAAACTTCAAGGAAAAGACAGTTACAAACAATCAGAAGCCTCACCACAGAGGACACTGAGGAACACAGAGGAAATCTTAAATCAAAGGCTAAGGTCTTTTTGTTTTAAACATAAATCAAATTTTTCTTCCTCTGTGTACCTCTGTGTACCTCTGTGGTGAGGCTTTATGCTTTGGGTTGTTTGCGATTGGTCGACCGGTGCTGAATAGCTAGCTTTTTCAAACAAACCTTTTCCAGGTTTAACCCTTTTGATGTCAGGTTCTCTCAGATTTGCTCAGATGTTCTTCGTGGCCGATGGTTTGGACTTTGAAACCCTTTTGCCACGGAACATCTGAGAACTTCGTAGAAACGCCTTCAAGGTACAGGTACCCAACCGCATGACTGTTGATATGAAAAAGCTTTACCCCTTCACCGGCCACAGGCTCGACCTCGACGGGCTCTCCTACCACTACCTCGACGAGGGCGCGGGGGAAGCTGTCGTCATGGTGCACGGCAACCCTTCCTGGTCCTTCTATTACCGCAACCTGGTCCTGGCCCTGCGCGACCGCTACCGCTGCATCGTGCCGGACCATATCGGCTGCGGCCTCTCGGACAAGCCGGGCGACGAGCGCTACGACTACACCCTCTCCCGGCGGGTGGACGACCTGGAGCGGCTCATCGATTCGCTTTGCCTCACCGAAAAGCTCACCCTGGTGCTGCACGACTGGGGCGGCATGATCGGCATGGCCTACGCCGCCCGCCACCCGGAGCGCATCGGCCGCCTGGTGCTGCTCAATACCGCGGCCTTCCATCTCCCCAGGGAAAAGAAGTTCCCCCTGGGACTCAGGATCTGCCGCGACACGGCCCTCGGCACCCTGCTGGTCCGGGGCTGCAACGCCTTCAGCGTCGGGGCGTCCATCGTCGGCTGCAAGAAAAACCCGATGCCCAAGGAACTGCAGCGCGCCTACCGCTCCCCCTACGACTCCTGGGGCAACCGGATCGCGACGCTGCGCTTCGTGCAGGACATCCCGCTTGTCCCTGGCGACCGCAACTTCGACCTGGTGAGCCAGGTCGCGGCGAGCCTCGAACAGTTTCGCGGGCTGCCGATCTCCATCTTCTGGGGCGAGCTCGACTTCGTCTTCGACCCCACCTTCCTCGCCGAATGGATCAGGCGCTTTCCCGAGGCTTCGGTGCACCGCTATCCGGACGGGGGACATTACATCCTGGAAGACAAGAAGGAGGAAGTCGTGCCGCTCATCGCCCAATTCCTGGCTGCCACCGACCGCAAGGCCACTTGCGAGAAGCGATGCTAGGGAACGATTTCGTCAATATCGCCGCGCACCTGCCGGAAATGGCCAGGCGGCAGCCGGACACCACGGCGATCATCTTCCCAAAGCTTGGGAGCCGCATGAGCTTCTCGGAGCTCGATACACTCAGCGACCGGATCGCACGCGGGCTGATCGGCATCGGCATCTGCCGCGGGGTCCGCACCGTGCTCATGGTCACCCCGAGCCCGGAATTCTTCGCCCTCACCTTCGCCCTCTTCAAGGTGGGCGCCGTTCCGGTCCTGATCGACCCGGGCCTGGGGATCAAGAACCTGAAAAAATGCTTCGCCGAGGCGGAGCCGCACGCCTTCATCGGCATCCCGAAGGCGCATCTGGCGCGCCTTATCTTCGGCTGGGGCAAGGATTCCATCCGCACCTTCGTAACGGTGGGACGGCGCCTTTTCTGGGGCGGTTTCACCCTTTCCGAGCTGATCGGGGCAGGCGGGCCGGAAACGCCCTTCACCCCGGCACCGACCCAAGCCAACGACGTGGCTGCGATCCTCTTCACGAGCGGCAGCACCGGCGCCCCGAAGGGGGCCGTGTACAGCCACGGCAACTTCGCGGCCCAGGTCGCGGCGCTGCGCCAGGTCTACGGCATCGAGCCGGGCGAGGTCGATCTCCCCACCTTCCCGCTCTTCGCCCTGTTCGCCCCGGCGCTCGGCATGACGGCCGTGATCCCCGAGATGGACTTCACCCGTCCGGGATCGGTCAACCCGGTCAAGATCATCGACGCCATCACGACCTACGGGGTCACCACCATGTTCGGCTCGCCGGCTCTCATCAACCGGGTCGGCCGCTACGGGGCGGCGCACGGGACGCGCCTCCCCAGCCTGAAGCGTGCCATCTCCGCCGGAGCACCGGTGCCGGCGGCGGTCCTTGAGCGCTTCACCTCGCTCCTTAATCCCGGCGCCGAGGTCTTCACCCCCTACGGCGCCACCGAGGCGCTCCCGGTCTGCTCCATCGGCAGCTCCGAGATTCTCGGCTCGACCCGCAGAATCACCGACGCCGGCGGCGGCGTCTGCATCGGGCGCCCGGTCGAGGGGATCCGGCTGGAGGTGATCGAGATCAGCGACGAGCCCATCTACTACTGGGACGAATCGCTTCGGGTGCCGACCGGGAAGATCGGCGAGATCATCGTGCAGGGCGCGCAGGTGACGCGGGGCTACTACAACCGCCCCGACGCCGACCATCTCTCGAAGATCGCCGACCCGGAAACGGGCTCCTTCTTCCACCGCATGGGGGACCTGGGAGGCCGGGACGAGGACGGCAGGGTCTGGTTCTGCGGCCGCAAGTCGCACCGGCTGGAGACGGAGTCGGGCACCCTTTTCACCATTCCCTGCGAGGCGGTCTTCAACACGCACCCCCAGGTGTTCCGCACGGCCCTGGTCGGCGTCGGGGCCCCCGGAGCTGCCAGGCCGGTCCTCTGCGTGGAGCTGGAAAAGGGGCTCAGGGTCGACAAGGACGCCGTGCGGGTCGAGCTCCTGGCCATCGCCCGCGACCACATCCACACCCACGCCATCGATACCATTTTGTTCCATCCGGCCTTTCCGGTCGACATCCGCCACAACGCGAAGATATTCCGGGAGAAACTCGCCGTTTGGGCTGCCAGGAGGCTCAAATGAAGGCATTGGTGACGGGCGGCGGGGGCTTCCTCGGGAGCGCCATCGTGCGGCTGTTGCGGGCGCGCGGGGATCAGGTCAGGAGCTTCTCCCGGGAAAGCTACCCGGAATTGACGAAGCTCGGCGTGGAGCAGCAGCAAGGCGACCTCTCGGACCTCGATGCGGTGCAGGAGGCGGTCCGCGGCTGCGACATCGTCTTTCACGTCGCAGCCAAGGCGGGTATCTCTGGCGACTACGAGCTGTATTACCTCCCCAACGTGGCCGGCACCGACAACGTGATCACCGCGTGCCGGACCCACTGCGTCGGGCGTCTGGTCTACACCGGCTCGCCCAGCGTGGTCTTCGACGGCTCCGACGTCGAGGGTGGCGACGAGTCGCTCCCCTACCCGTCGAGCTACGAGGCGCACTATCCGCACACGAAGGCGGTCGCCGAGCAGCTGGTGCTGGAGGCCAACTCGGCCTCCCTTGCCACCGTGTCGCTGCGCCCGCATCTGATCTGGGGTCCCGGAGACAACCACCTGGTGCCGCGCATCGTCGCCAAGGGTCGCGCCGGACGGCTGAGGCGCATCGGCCGGCGCCCCTGCCTGGTGGATACCGTCTACATAGACAACGCGGCCGAGGCCCACCTGGACGCGGCCGACCGCCTCTTTCCCGGCTCGCCCCCGGCGGGGAAGGCCTATTTCATATCCAACGGCGAGCCGCTGCCGCTTTGGGACATGGTGAACCACATCCTTGCCGCGGCAGGCCTGCCGCCGGAGACGCGCTCCATTTCGCCGGGACTCGCCTCCACGGCCGGCACCCTGTGCGAACTGGCCTGGAAGGTGCTCCGCCTGTCGGGCGAGCCCCCCATGACCCGCTTCGTCGCCAGCGAGCTGTCTAGCGCCCACTGGTTCGACATCTCCGCCGCGAGGCGCGATCTGGGATACCAGCCCCGGATCTCCCTCGACGAGGGGCTCAGGCGGCTCAAGGCCTGCTTCGAAGGGAAGACTCGGTGATTCCGGCGCTGGTTCCGGCACCGGGGCAGGTGCGGCTGCACCTGGTTTCCCTTGCCTGCACGGCGAGCGAACTGGCGCGCCTGCAGGGATTTCTGACCCCTGAGGAGCTTGAGCGCTGCAGCCGGCTGATCGATCGGGAGCGGCGCGACCGCGCGGTCGCCGGGCGCGGGGTTGTGCGCGAGATGCTGGGCGGGTATCTCGGAGAGGAACCGGGGAATGTCAGGCTTTCAGAGGGGGAATTCGGCAAGCTGCATCTGTCGGACCATCTGGAGATCGACTCCATCAGCTTCAACCTGTCGCACGCGGGGAGCCAGCTGCTTCTGGCGGTTACCGCCGGCGGCGAGATCGGCGTCGACATGGAGCTGGTGCGGCAGGACCTGCCGTTTCGTGCCATGGCGGAGCGTTATTTTTCCGCTCGCGAACAGCGGGACCTGTTCAGCCTGCCGCTTGCCGGACAGATACCCGCCTTCTACCGCTGCTGGACCCGCAAGGAAGCCTACCTGAAGGGAACCGGCACCGGCTTTTCACAGCCAGCCAACGGCTTCGACGTCTCCCTGCTCCCGGGGCACCCGCCGGCGCTCCTGGCGCACCGCGGCTCCCCGGGCGAGACGGGCAGATGGATCATCAGGGACATCGACATGCCGGAGGGCTTTTGCGCCGCCGTCGCGGTCGAAGCCGTAACCTCCGAGATTAAAATTTTTTTCAGCCACGGAAACTAAGGCTAAAACACATCCCGGCCACAAAAACACAAAAAACACCAATGAGACAAGACCTTATACTCTAAAACGTCATCTAAAGAATTAAGACAAAAGCTGAAACCTCAAAAACATCTGGCCACAAAAAAGCACAAAAGGCACAAAAAAAGACAAGTCCTACTGTAAGACGTCCCCATGTGCAGGAGACATCCCACAAGGTCTTTTTTTGTGAATTT
>DATCHY010000196.1:0-4300 GCA_036508065.1 Geomonas sp.
CTCCCCTTCCTGCCGGTAGATGCGGGTGACGGTCCCGGCGCGGGGTGCGGGGACCTCGACCACGGCCTTGTCCGTCTCCACCTCTAGAAGTGCCTGGTGTTCGGCGACCCGCTCCCCTTCCGCCACCAGCCACCGGCGTAACTCCACCTCGGCAATTCCCTCACCCAGATCTGGGAGCTTGAAGTCGAACGACATGCTGTCTCCTTTGGTGTTTTGCAGTCCCCAGTCCCCAGTCCCTCGCCTTTCAGTACTGCAGCACCTCATCCAGCGCGGCCTGTATCTGCTCCGGCGTCGGCAGGTACCGGTCCATAAGCTTTGCCAGGGGAACCGGCACATCGGGAGCGGTCACCCTCAAGATGGGCGCCCTCAGGTGAAGCATCGCCTCTTCGGCGACCGTCGCCGCGATCTCGGCACCGAAACCGCAGGTACGCGCCGCCTCGTGGACGATGACGACCCGGCCGGTCTTTTTTACCGAGCCGAGCACAGCCTCGACATCAAACGGATTCAGGGTGAGCAGGTCTATCACCTCGGCGTCGTAGTTTCCCACCGACTTCAGCACCCGCTCCAGCATGCTCCCCCAGGCGATGACCGTCACGGCGCTCCCGGGCCGCGCCAGCCGCGCCCGGCCAAGCTCCAGGGTGTAATCCCCCTCGGGAACCTCCTCCCGCAGCAGACGGTAGAGCCGGGTCGGCTCCAGGAAAAGTACCGGATCCGGGTCGCGCAGCGCTGCCAGCAGCAGCCCCTTGGCGTGGTACGGGCCGGACGGCACCACCACCTTGAGTCCGGAATTCTGGCAAAAGAGCGCCTCGGTGCTCTCCTCGTGCAGCTCCGGGGCCTTGATTCCCCCGCCGTAGGGGGTCCGCACCACGAGCGGGCAGGTGAACCTCCCGCGGGAGCGGGAACGCAGCCGCGACGCATGGGCGTACAGCTGCTCGAAGGCGGAGTAGGCGAAGCCCATGAACTGGATCTCGGCGACCGGACGCAGCCCGTAGGCCGCCATGCCGATGGCCGCGCCCACGATGCCGGATTCCGAGAGCGGCGTGTCCAGCACCCGCTCGGCTCCAAACCGGTCCAGCAGCCCCTCGGTGACCCGGAACACGCCGCCGTCCCGCCCCACGTCCTCGCCCAGCAGCACGACCCGGTCGTCACGCGCCATCTCGTCGCCCAAGGCCTGATTGATAGCCTGCACCATGTTCAGTAGCGCCATGTCAGCGTCCCTTCATTTGGCCCGCCTGACGCCGGCTGAGCGTCGCAACGGTCGCCTCGAAAAGCTCCGCCGCAGCGGGTGGCGGGATGGCTTCCATCTCCTGCACCGCGGCGTCGATGGTTTCTGTCGACCGGGCCTTGGCCTCGACCCCGGCCTGCTCGCTCCAGAGCCCGCGGAGCGCCATAAACCGCTCCAGCCTGAGGATCGGGTCCCTGGCGCGCCAGACCGCAACCTCTTCCGGCGAGCGGTAACGGCCGGCGTCGTCCGCCGTGGTGTGGTCCGCCATCCGGTAGGTGAGGCATTCGATGAAGGTCGGGCCGGCGCCGGCGCGCGCCTTGTCGAGCGCCTGCCGCGTGGCGCGGTAAACCGCGAAAGGGTCGTTGCCGTCCACCTGGATCCCCTCAAAGCCGTAGGCGATCGCCTTTTGCGCCAGGGAGACCGTCGCGGTCTGGGCCTTGAGAGGGACCGAGATGGCCCACTGGTTGTTCTGGCAGATGAAGACCACCGGGAGCCGGAACACCCCTGCCATGTTGAGCCCCTCATGGAAGTCACCCTTGGAGGTGGCGCCGTCGCCGAAATAGGCGACCACGGCAACCGGGTCGCGCCGGTAGCGGACGGCCAGGGCGGCTCCCACCGCGTGGGGGATCTGGCTCCCGACCGCGACGCAGAAGGGGAAGATATTGAGCCGCTCCGGCGATTTCTGGCCGCGCTCGTCGCCGGCCCAGTACTGGAACAGCTGCGCCGCGGGGTAGCCGAGCGTCAGGTGGACCCCCATCTCGCGAAACGAGGGGAAGACCCAGTCCGCCGGGGAGAGCGCCAGGGCGCTTCCCACCTGGGCGGCTTCCTGTCCCATGATGGGCGGGTAGGTGCCGAGCCGCCCTTCCCGCTGCAGGGCCACGGCCCGCTCGTCGAAGGTCCGCGCCAGCACCATCGACTGGTACATGTGCCAGATCTCCGCATCAGAGAGGAGCGGCATGAGAGCTTCATCGGCCTTCCCCGTCTCGTCGAGAATGCCCAGGCGCCTGACCTCAAAACTGGCAAGAATTTCCTCTGACATGGCCTGTGCTCACTTCTTCATTAGTAGCCACCCTGCGTTCAGATAGAGTGTAAACGCAGCCGGTTCTGATGTCAAAGGAGGGGGTCTCTCAGCGTCGGGATTTCAGTTTCCCGTAGATCACCGGCAGCAGGGCGAAAAGACCGAGGAGGGCGAAGGAGCCGAGCACCCGCGGCGACGCGACGTCCCGGAGCGAGTCGATGGTGGCAAGGCTTGCGCCCGCGTTCACGAAGACGAAGCCTCCCGGGATGATCCCGGTCATGGTGCCGAGCACGAAGGTCCGCAGCGGCAGTCGCGTGAGCCCGGCCGCCAGATTGATCAGGAAAAACGGGAACACCGGCACCAGCCGGAGAAAGAGCAGGTAGTTTAAGCCGCGCGTCTCCAGTTCGCGGTTGATCCCTTCCAGCTTGGGGCCGAACATCTTCAGGATGGTGTCGCGCAGGAGGTAGCGGGCCACCAGAAAGGCGAGGGTGGCGCCGATGGTGGCGGCGATGATGGTGTAAAGGGTCCCCATGAGCGAGCCGAAGATGGCGCCGGCGGCAAGCGACAGGATGGCCGCGCCGGGAAGCGACAGCGCGGTCTGCACGATGTAGATCGCCATGAAACCGGCCACGGTGCCTATCTTGTGGGCGGCATAGTAGTCGGCAAGCTCCTGGCGGTTCGCCTTGAGCGCGTCCAGGGTCAGGAACCGCCCGAGGTCAAGGTAGAAGAAGAGCCCCGCCGCCAGCACGGCAACGAGAAGCAGAAGCATTTTTTTGGCATTCATTCAAGGAACTCCGGAAAGGGTGTTGTCAATGATTCGCGAAAAGGGCAGAGACGCAGGCCAAGAGACGCAGGCCAGAGACGCATTGCAATGCGTCTCTACCCCAAGGGGTTGCGCACAGTTCGGATGATCGGCAGGAAGCCCAGCCCTATTCTGTAGAGACGCATTGCATGCGTCTCCGCATTTGCGTCCCTGCGCGCCAGCGCATCCTGAATGGCGCCGGCCGCGTCGCTCGCCTCACCCTCTCTGCCATGACAGCCAGGCGGCCAAAAGCCTCTTCACCAGCGGCGTCAGACGGGTCCGGTTGTAGGAATCGGCCAGCCTCTTGATCACCTCCGCCTGGGTCGGGTAGGGATGTATGGTCCTGCCGATGGCCGAGATGCCGAGCCCCGCGGTGATGGCGAGCGAAAACTCGTTGATCATCTCCCCCGCATGACGGGCGACGACCGTGGCACCCAGGATCCTGTCGGTCCCCTGCCTCAGGTGGACCCGAGCAAACCCGTCGCTCTCCCCGTCGAGAACGGCACGGTCCAGCTCGGCAAGCGGCACGGTCAAGGTGGTGACCTCGATCCCCTGCCCCGCCGCATCCCCCTCGTACATCCCGACATGGGCGATCTCGGGATCGGTGTAGGTGCACCAGGGAACGGTCAGTGCCGAGTTCTTCTGCCGCCCCCTGAAGAGTGCATTGGCGATCAGGATGCGGGCCTGGGCGTCGGCCATGTGGGTGAACTTGTACGCCGAGCAGATGTCGCCGGCCGCATAGACTCGCGGATTCGAGGTCCGCAGGGTGTCGCTCACCGTGACGCCCCCCTTGCCGGAAACGATCCCCGCCGCCTCCAGCCCGAGCCCCTCGAGATTGGGGACCCGCCCTGCCCCCACCAGGATGCTGTCCGCCACGAGGTCGAACGGTTGACCATCCCGCTCCAGACGGAGCAGCTTCTCGGCAGCGCGGGTTTCGACGCCGAGGATCTTCACCCCGAGTTCCATCCCGATCCCCTCGCGCAGGAAGGCTGCCTGTAGGACCCCGGCGGCATCCCGGTCCTCGCGTCCCAGGATCTGCGGGGCCAGCTCGATCAGGGTGACTTGGCTCCCGAAGCGGGCGAAGGCCTGGGCCAGTTCGCAACCGATGGGACCGGCGCCGATTACAGCCAGCCGCCGGGGCAGCTCGGTCAGGGAAAAGACCGTCTCGTTGGTGAGGTAGCCCGCCTGGCTCAATCCCGGTATCGGCGGAGCCTGCGCGCGGGCTCCGGCGCAGAGTGCCGCCCGCGCGAAAAGG
>DATCHY010000197.1:0-6244 GCA_036508065.1 Geomonas sp.
AGGGTCTTGACGGAGGCCCGGACCGTATCGCTCGACTGCTCGGGTGCCCCCTCCGGCGCCTGGTCCAGCGTCGAGCGGCCCAACTCGCCGCGTTCGTATTCGGCCACGAAGCGCTCGACGTCGAGCCTGGGCGCCTCCCCCCTGGAGAGCGCAGCCGTCAGCAGGGCGACCGCGTCGGCACCCTTCAGCAGGAGGTCGATCCCGGCCGCATCCACCCCGCGGTTCCCCTCCTCCATCCCCTTCAGCTGCTCCTCCATCACGTGGGTGATGGCGCTTATGTCCGAGAGGCCGACCATGCGGGCCGAGCCCTTCAGGGTGTGGGCGTTTCTCAGGAGCTCGTGCAGAAGGCCGGTGCGGGTCGGGTTCTTCTCCAGCACCAGGAGCCCGCTCTGCAGGGAGGCGAGATGCTCCTCTGCCTCGCGGCAGAATATCTGGAGGTATCTGGACACGCCCTAGGCCTCTTTTTCCGTGATGTCCTTGAGCCTCTCGGCGAGCTCAAGGATCTCGGCGATGGCCCTCTCGGTCTCGTTCGCGGAGAGCGCCACCTGCTGCGCCACGTCGCGCACCTCGGACATGGTCTCGGCCATCTGTTCGCAGGCGGAGGTCTGCTGCTGGGTGGAGAGGGTGATCTCCTTCGCGGTCCGGGAGGTCTCCTGCACCGACCCCAGGATGGTGGAAAAGGAGAGCTGCACCTTGTCGACCAGGCAGGAGGCGGAATCCACCGCCTTGGTCCCCTCCTCGGTCACCATGATGGTGTTGTTGGTCGCCCGCTGGATCTCGCCGATCAGCCCCTTGATCTGCCTGGTCGCCTCGACCGTCCGGTCCGCGAGCCTCTTCACCTCCTGGGCGACGATGGCGAAGCGTTTGCCCGCCTCGCCGGCCCCCGCCGCCTCGATCGCCGCGTTGAGCGCCAGCAGGTTGGTCTGGTCGCTGATCTCGTCGATGATCTCGACGATCCCCCCGATCTTCTGGGAGTTGTCACCGAGCTGCAGCATGCTCTTCGCGATGCTCTGCACCTGGCTGCGCACCAGGCTCATCCCTTCGATGGCGTTCGCCACGTCGCCGCTGCCGCCGCTGCAGTTGTGGGCGGTATCCTCGGCGACACCCTCAACCGATCTCGCGTTCGCCGTGATCACCTTCGCGGTAATGGCGATCTCCTCCGAGGTGGTGGTGACCTCCTGGACCGCGCTCGCCTGCTGGGTGGAGCCGGAGGCCTGCTGGGCGCTGATCGCCATCATCTCGTTGGCCGCGCTGGAGAGCTGGATCACCGCCTCCTTCACAGAGACAATCAGCCGCCCGCTCCTGCCGATCTCCTCCTTCAGGTCCCGGACGATGACCGTGGTCATGACGTTGAACGCCTCGGCCAGTGCACCTATCTCGTCGTTGCTCTCCACCAGAATGGTCTCGTCGAGGTTCCCCCCGCTGATCCTGTGGGCGGCCTCGGTCAGCTTCAGGAGGGGCCGGACGGCGCGGCTCACCACGAGCAGTATGGTGGCGCTGGAGATGACCAGCATGAGCAGCATGGAGCCAATGATCTGGTTTCTGAGCTGGGCCGTTTTCTGCTCGGTCTTTTGCATGGAAAAGCCGATCCGGTAGCTCCCCCAGTGCTTGCCGGCGACGAACACGGGAACGGAGAGGTCCCACATGGCCTCGCCGGTGTCGCGCTGGTAGACCTGCTTCAGGAACGGCTGCTGGTTACGCGCCGCGGCGAGTCCCACCTCGTCGTTGAACATCCGCTTGGAGCGGTTGCCGGCCTTGTCCTTCTCCTTGTCGCCGGTAAGAGGCGCGGAGTACTTGGCGTTGTGGGTCGGCAGGTAGCCGTTTCTGTCCACCAGCACGGCGAAGACCACCTGGTCGTCCTTGAGGAACTCGTCCTCCAGTGGTTGGACGGCGGCGTCGGTGAACCTGTCGAACTGGCTGTGGAACTTTGGCGGTTCGGTATTTGGTATCGGGACGTAGTGCTCGTCGAAGAGCTGCTCCTCGGTCAACTGGCCGCTGGACAGGGCCTCGGCTAGTATCCGCTCCATCGACTTGGCACCGGTCTGGGCCAGGATTCTCCCTTTGGAGAGGAGATCCTCTTCCATGCTGGCGCTGCGCGAGTGAATGAAGTAAACCGAGAACGCGGTCATGATGACGATCATCACCATGATCAGGATGCTGACAATCTTTACTGAGAGTTTCTTCGACATGTGGGCCTCGTCATTCTCTTGGATTCGTTGAGTCGTTGAGTCATTACCGCCGTTGAGTCGTTACGGTCGTTACGGCTCTCCCACCAGTATCTCCGGCGAGGCGAGCAGTGCCGCCAGGTCGAGCAGGATGATGAGCCCGCTTTCCCCGTTGAAATGGCCCCTGATGAACCCGTGTCCTCGCGATTGCCCGGCGACTGCCGGCTCGTAGCTCTCGAAGGAGAGCTCCTGCACCCCGAGGGCTGCCTCGGCGATAATACCGGTGGCAAAGCTTTCCGACTTCACAACGAGGATCCTCCCGGAGGCGGAAAACTCCGGCTGCGGCAGGCCGAGCATGGGGCGGATGTCCATAGCCGCCGTGATCTCGCCGCGCAGGTTGAAGATGCCGACGATGAGGCTTTGGACAGCGGGCACCCGGACCAGTTTGGGAATCCGGATTACCTCGGAGGCGTAGTGCGTCTCGAAGGCATACCGCTCCCCCCCGAGGGTGAATACCAGGCACTCCAGGAGTTCCTTCGCCTCAGCTTCCACCTCGGCGAGCCCCTGCCAGTACTCTTCGCGCATCTCGCTCAAAATGGTCCGGATGTCATACGCCTCGTCAGTGGTAAGGGCCATGGCTGGCTTGCTCCTTTATCGGGTCAACGACGCGACGACCCAGCGCCTTAACAGTGCAACTCAACAACTTAACGACTTAACGACTCAACGACTCAACGACTCAACGGGCGGACACGTCAGGCGACCTGTGCCAGAGCGTTTTGCAACTGAACCATGCATACGGCGCGGGTAAGCCCCCCGGAGTAGGGAACCGTCCCCTCGTCGTCGTGCTTGGACAGGATCCGTATGCTGTTCCTGATCTCCCGCGCCGCCTCGACTTCCCTGCCGAGTCTCAGGTGAAGCCGCCCCATGTGGTAGCGTGGCATGATGAAATCGTTGTCCAAAAGCAGCGCCTTGCGGTATTCGTCCGCGGCCTCCGTCGGATGGTCGCTCAGATCGAGCACGACCCCTTTGAGAAAATAAGCCTCGGCAAGCAGGTCGTTACGCCCCAGTACCCGGCGGCAGATGCCGAGCGCCTCCTGGAAACGCCCACTTCCGGCCAGCAGGAACCCCTTGAGAAGCAGTGCCCCGGTTTCATCGGGAAATTCACGCAGGAGCGCCGCAAGCAGTTCTTCGGCCGCGTTGAAGTTTTCTGCGTCGAACTGTTGCTGGGCGCGCGCAAGACGTGCTGCCCGGCTCGGCGCCGGACCCTCGTGCGAGGGGGGTGCATGCGCGAGCGGCACTTGTTGCGACGGCGTGGACGCAGGCGGGAAACCGGCTTTGCTTCGGGCCACCTTGCAGTAATAGAAGCTGTCCTCCTGGCGCCGGACCTCCAGGTCCGGGGAGCGCTGGAGCAGGGTTTCCGCATGCCCGAGGAACAACTGCCCCGACGGCTTGAGCGCATCGGCAAATTTCCCCACCATGCGGGCGGCCGTCTCGGGGGTGAAATAGATCATCACGTTGCGGCAGAATATGGCGTCCAGGCCCATGAGTTCCGGGCAGATCTCGCCTGCGCAGTCGCACGAGAGGTTCAGATGGGAGAACTCAACCAGCCGCTTCACCTCATCCTTGATGAGGAAACTCTGCCCGACTTGGTCGAAGTAGCGCTCCTGACAGCGCCGGTCTGTCGTCCTCATGGACCAGGGCGGGTAGACCCCGTCGCGCGCCCTTTTGATCGACTGGTTGTTGATATCCGTCGCCAGGATCTTGATGTCGCGCGTGCGCCAGTCGGGGAGGGCCTGCATGATGCTGATGGCGATGGAATAAGGCTCCTCCCCGGTGGAGCACCCCGCCGACCAGATGCGGATTCTCTCCGACGCCTTCGCACCCGACAGTCGTTCCCTGAGGGCCTCGAAGTGTGCCGGGTAGCGGAAAAAATAGGTCTCTCCCACCGTCAGGAATTGCAGCAGTTTCTGGCGTTCGTGCCGGCTCTCGCCGTGGAGCTTCAGGAAGTCGAGGTAATCTGCGTAGCTGTCCAGGCGCAGCACCGACATCCGTTTCTGGAGCCCGCGTTCCAGGCCGGTCCGGTTGCGCGATTCGAAGTGGAGGCCGGTGCAAGAAAGGATATGGCTGGCGAATTCCTGGTAGCTCTGGTCGCTCAGCACCGCGTGGGACTTCGTTGTTGCAGGTCTCGCGGAGATGGCTGCGACATCGTCGAGCAACCGGTTGAGATCGAGCGGTTTGGGCAGGAAATCAAAGATGTGCAAGAGTTCCGCCCCGAGCTTTTGGCAATCCGAAATAACGATGACGGGGATGTTGCGGGGGCCATCGGGAGTCTGCAGGCGGTGTTCTGAAACCAACCCGTCGATCCTGGCCGCCTCCACTTCCACGATGATGAGATCCGGCCGTTCCTCGCGGACAGCTCGGAAAGCCTCCTTTCCCACCGGGGCGGATGATGCCGTGTGACCTCTGGCCGTCAGCACTTCGCACAGGTAGGTGCCGAAAGATCTGGTATCGCAAATGGTGAGAATGTGAAGTGGCAAGGCAGCCCTTTTCCGGTGGGATCTTCACCGTGTCTAAGGTGTGGCGCATGAGTCGTGACCTGGCTTTGGAATGGTCACGCGGTAAATAGAACGAAATGATACTGAACTGGTCGACAAAAATTGCGTGTGATATCAATCGATGGGCGGATACTATGGGTTTAAACGTCTGAGGTCAACTAAAATAATGCAAATAATTAAAATAACGTTTTGGTTTGGAAGGTGACTCTGAGGCGAGGCGTGAAAACCATTTGCCACGGAGAAAATCTGAGGAAGTCTGAGAAAACCTAACGTCGTCAGGCTTAAACCGAATTCGGCACCAGACAGAGAACTGGATTTGTGCAGCTTAAAGGGGTTCTCCGAGGTTCACAGATGTGTTTATTGGAGCCTGACACGAACGCCGGGACCGGAAACAATCTCAGCCAGAGGAATATGCAACGATTGATGAGGAATATTCTACATGACGGGATTGTGCGCGCCGGCAAAGGGCAGAATAACAGTCATTCATCTATTGGCACGGCGTATGCTATGTAGGAAATCAGTTCCGAAACAGCGGAGGAATTAAAAGTTCCGAACTCTACAAACCGGGGCAGTACGGTGTCATGTCCAGGTACCAGCTCAAAGACGGCAAGGTGAGAAGTGGCAAGCTCTGGTACAGCGTCAGATAGAGAGCTAGCTAAGAGAGGCAACCAAGAGAAGCAACAACCAACGGAAATAAGGGAGATCTACCATGAAGAGGACAATGATGGTTTTAATGGCTGCAACACTGTTCACCACATCAATGCCGGCGTTTGCCATGTCGCACGGCAACTCACACGATCCGGCCGACGTGCAATGTGCCAAAGATTGCGCTATGCTGTTGAAGGACTGCTCCCGGGAAGTCGATTCGATCCAGCAGCGCATCAAGAAGCTGCAGGCGGAGATCAACAAGGTTGGCGCGGACCAGAAAACGGTCGACGAACTGCGGGTGCTGAACGCGAAACTGAAGGACGCCAACGAAACGCTCAATAGCCTCAACAGCCCGGGTCGCTGACCGGACCGTGAAATGGGGGGCTCCGGGAGGGGTCCCCTTTTTTTCGAGGGTCAGGATCCTTTACGGGCGTCCAATAGCGAGATGATTCTCTATTCCAAGAACGTTCAGCAAGGAGCATTATGAGTTCACTCCGTCTGAAAAACCGTGTCCTGGCCAGGGTCTTCACGGCGTTTCCGTCCCTCGCCGCGCGTTGGGGCAAAGGGCTTGCCATGAACAGCGGCGAGGTGCCGTGGGCCGAGCCTCGGGTCCCGTTGAGGGAGGCGGTACTAGCTCTGGTGACCACCGGTGGCGTGCACCTGACGACCCAGCCCCCCTTTGACATGGCCGATCAGGCCGGCGACCCGAGCTTTCGGGAGGTACCGGTCGAATCCGCCCGCGAGCTCCTCTGCATCACCCACGACTACTACGACCACCGTGATGCCGCCGTGGATCTCAACCTGGTTTACCCGGTGCAAAGGCTCAAGGAACTCGAGGAAGCCGGTGCCCTGGGCGGCCTGCACCGGCTCGCCTAC
>DATCHY010000198.1:0-11479 GCA_036508065.1 Geomonas sp.
GCCGGAGACGCTGAAATTGGGGAAGAACTGCGCGAGCTCCGTCTCGATCCAGATGGCGGCGGGAAAGGTGCAGACCGCCCCGAGTGCGCCGCCCAGAAAGGAGATGGTCACCGACTCGCCGAAGATGATCCCCGCCAGATGGCCCGCCTTGAAGCCGAGCGTCTTCAGGGTGGCATACTCCCCGATCCGCTCGCGCGCCGTCATCGCCATCGTGTTTGCCGCCACCACCATGATGATGGCGATCACCATGTAGGAGACGATCTGGATCGCCACCATGATCGCCTCGGTCATGGAAACGAAGCCCATCTGGAAGGCCCGCTCGGTTTCCGTCAGGGTCTCGGCCAGCGAGTTCTTGAAGAGCGCGTCCACCGCGAGGGAGACCTGGGGGGCGAGATCCGGGCTTTTCACCCCTATCATGTAATAGCCGGCCTGGGCGGCGCGCCTCGGGGAGCTCTTTTTCACGCTCTCGTTCAGGTAGTTCCAGTGGAAAAGGAGTATGCGCTCCTCGGTCGACTTTTCGGCCCCCCGGTAGATGCCGCGCACCACGAACTCCCACTGCCCCGGGAAGATGGTCCCCTTGAGCGTGATCAGGTCGCCGACCTTCCAGCCGTAGGTCCTGGCGAGCTGGCGGCCGACGACGCACCCCTTGCGGTCCAGGAGGAAGTCGGAGCGCTCCTTCGGGGTCAGGATGAACTCCGGATAGAGGTCGAGGTAGCTTTTCGGGTCGACCGCGTAGTTGGGGAAGAAATGCTTCTCGTCGATGTAGACGCCGCCGAACCAGTTGCCGTAGGAGACCGCGCTCACCCCCGGCACCGCGCGGATCCGCTCCAGATAGGAAATCGGCAGCGGGAAGATCAGGGAGATGGCGTTCCTGGTCACCAGGCGCGTGGCCGAGGCGTGCTCGGCCCCGGAGTACCAGAGTCCCACCAGGGTCCGCAGCAGGCCGAAGGCGAGCACGGCGACGGCGACCCCGACGACCGTCAGGATGGAGCGGAGCTTGTGCCGGAACAGGTTCCGTATCACGAACTTGATCATGAACATATCTTGACGCTCACCCCTAAAAAAACAAAACGCTATAGGACGAAAAGCACTCACCACAGAGGTGCACAGAGGTGCACAGAGGTACACAGAGGTACACAGAGGAAAACCAAAAACAAGGATTGGTTTAACCCGAAGTCCCAATTTTTTTATTTAGTTTTTCCTCTGTGATACTCAGTGCCCCTCTGTGGTTAAGCCTTTGAGGTTAAGCTTTGATCCGAGAATTTGTTCCGTAATCCGACCTTGTGATTAGGCCTCTTGCCGTGCAGTACCAATCGTTTTTCCGCCGTCTCCGGCATCAGCTCGCCCGCAGTGCCGTCACGATGTTCATCCGGGAGGCCCGCACTGCCGGGAGCATGCCGCCGATAAAGCCCATGACGACCGAAAAGAGCAGCGATTTCCAGAGAATCCCGAAGCTGAGCGAGAAGGAGAAGGCGAGCTCGGAAAAGGACGCCCAGTTCATGGTGGAGATGGTGATGAGCTGCATGAAGGAGGCGGCCCCCACCCCGAGGATCCCGCCGCAAAGCCCCAAGAGCAGCGCCTCCATGATGAAGGCGGACAGGATGCTCCTCCTCTGGAAGCCGAGCGCCCTGAGCGTGCCGATCTCGCTGACGCGGTTGGCGACGGCGGCGTACATGGTTATCGTGGCGCCGATCACGGCACCGATCGAGAAGACGACGGTGAGCACCATGCCGAGGATGCGCAGGAAACGGGACATCGCCTCGGACTGGTCCAGGTAATAGCGGGTCTCGCGCTTCGCCTCGACGGTGAGCCTCGGGTCCCCCTCCACCCGCGCCTTGAAGGCGTCGAACTCGGCGGGGTCGCGCATCCGGAAGATGACGGTGGAATAGACCTGGCGGCGGAAGGCCTGCATCATCTGGTCCGAGTCGCCCCAGATCTCAGAGGAGAACCCGGTCGCCCCCGCGTCGAAGACGCCGACCACGCGCCAGTCGCGCATGCCGAAGCGAAGCGTCTCCCCCATCCCGCACCCCGTGAAGCGGCGGGCGATGCTCTCGCCCGTGATCACCTCGGCGGAGCCCGGCCGCGGCATGCGCCCCTCCTTCAGGCGGACCGCCGGGCGCAGCTGCAGCGAGGCGGCGCTCACCCCCCTGATCACCACGTTCGCCGGCTTGTTGCCGCCGCGCTTCCTCAGGTTGATCAGCACGACGAGTTCCTTGGCCAGAAGCGGGTTGCCGTCGGGACCGATCGCCACTTCCGGCTGGCTCTCCAGAAGGGCCGCCTGGCCGCGTTCCACACCGCTTTGCACCTCGGAATTGGCGCTTTTCCTGAGCACCATCACGTTGTCCGGCGAGCCGGTCGCCACCAGGGTCTTTTGCAGCCCCTCGGCGAGCATCAGGGTCGCCGCGAAGACGAAAACCACGAGCCCCATGCCGCTTGCGGTGAGAAGCGTGGTAAGCCGCCTGGTCCAGAGGTTGCGGAAGCTGTAGGAGTAGGGTATCCCCATTCAATCCTCCCCCTCAGGGATCCTCACTGAGCTCCCCCTTTTCCAGGTGGCGGATGACGTGGGCCTTCTCGGCCGCACGCGGGTCGTGGGTCACCATGATGACGGTCTTTTTGAACTGGTGCACCAGCCGGTCCATGAGCAGCAGGATCTCCTCGGCGGAGGCCCGGTCCAGGTCGCCGGTCGGCTCGTCCGCCACCAGGATCTCCGGGTCGGTGACGATGGCGCGCGCGATGGCGACCCTCTGCTGTTGCCCGCCGGAGAGCTGGGAGGGATAGTGGTCCATCCGGTCGGAGAGCCCCACCACGGAGAGCACCGCCTCGACATGGTCGCGCCGCTGCCTGCGCTTCAACGAGGTCAGAAGGAGCGGGAGTTCCACGTTCTCGTAGGCGGTCAGAACCGGTATCAGGTTGTAGAACTGGAAGATGAAGCCGACGTTGCCGGCGCGCCAGCGTGCCAGCTCGCTCTCGGAAAGGGTCGTGATCTCCACGCCGCCGATCAGGATGGAGCCCTCATCCGCCGAGTCGATGCCGGCGATCAGGTTCAGGAGGGTGCTCTTCCCGGAGCCCGATGGCCCCATGAGCGCCACGAACTCGCCCCTGGCGATGTCGCAGTTGATCCCGGAGAGGACCGGCAGCAGCTGGCTCCCCCGGCGGTAGCTCTTGGAGAGGTTGCGTATCACGACGATGGGCGCGCTCGCTTGCTCCATGGCTACTTTTCCGCCGTTTTGACGCGGCTTTGGTCGTGCAGTTTCTCCAGCGGCCTGGTGGCGATGCGCTCCCCGGCCTTCACCCCGGAGACCACCTCCACCAGGTCGCCGATCCGCGGGCCGAGGACGACCGGCGTCTGCACCGCCTTGCCGCCGCGCACCACGAAGACGACGCTCTTCCCGTCGCGGGTGACAATAGAGGCGGGAGGCAGCGCAATGCGCGGCTTCCCTTCGCCCGGCTGCACCGGCCGCTCCAGGAAGGCGACCTTGGCGCTCATCTCGGGGAGGACCCGGGGGTCGCGGTCCAGGAAGCGGACCTTCACCATGACGCTCCCCTTGCTGCGGTCCGCGGTCGGCACTACCGTGTGCAGCACGGCGCGAAAGCGGCTCTCCGGCAGCGCGTCCAGCAGGATCTCGCAGGGCTGCCCCACCCGCACCTTGCTGAGGTTCGCCTCCGAGACATCCGCCTCGACCTGGAGCGACCCCATGTCCGCCAGGGTCACGACCGCGGCCTTCGCGTTCGCCGCAGCCGCCAGCGGCGACACGATGTCACCCACGTCGGCGTTCTTGGTCAGCACCACCCCGTCGAAAGGAGCCCGGATCAGCGTGTAATCGAGCGCCACCTCGGCGCCGGTAAGCGCGGCTCTCGCGGAGTTGATCGCCGCGTGCGCACTGGCCGAAGCCGCCACGTCCCGCTCAAAGCGCGCCTCCGCCGTGTCGTAGTCGGCCCGGGAGATGATCCCCTGGGCGACCAGCTCCTTGGAGCGGGCCAAGTTTCTGGCCGCATCCTTTTGCTCCACCTGCGCCTGCACCAGCGATTGCCGGGCGGCGGCCAGGTTGGCCCCGGCCTGCTCCTTGGCTGCCGCCATATCGCGGTTCTCCAGGCGGGCGATCAGGTCCCCGCTCCGGACCACGCTCCCTTCCTCCACGCCGAGCCAATCGAGCCTCCCGGTTGCCTTCGAGGAAACCGCCGCCTTGCGCTGCGCCACCACGTAGCCGCTCGCGTTCAGCAGCGAAAAGGTCTGGGACGGATAGACCATCGAGACCGTGGCGACCTCCACCTCGACACTCCGGTTCAGAAAGGCCCTCCAGGCAACCAGTGCCAGGGCGACGATCACGATGCAGGTAACCACCCAGAAGCGCCCCCGTTTCCCCTTTTTCGGGGCGGAGGAGTAGCGCTCCTTGTCGATGGTGAGTCTATTCAGGTCTTCTTGAGCCATTGTCCGTTCACCCCGCTGCCACGATCTGGTCCGCCGATTTACATACCATTTTTACCTGGCAGTGTGAAGCGCTAATTTATTCACAGTTCCTCGACCTGAACCTCGGTCACCTCGAGGTCCGGCCGCTCCAGGAGGAGCCACTGTTCCAGCTCCTGCAAAAGGCGCCTCCCCTCGGTGGCGCTCTCGGCCACCGTCACGAAAGCGAGCTCCGAGTCACCCGGCTGATCGTGCAGCCCCGCCTCGCTGCAGGCGACATTGAACCTGTTGCGGGCCCGTGCCAGAACGCTCTTCACGATGGCCCGTTTCTCCTTCAGCGTCCGGCTGGTCAGACGCAGCCTGAGTTGCAGCAAAACCACTCGCATACTTAGATCCCCCTTGTGAGCAAAAAGGCCCCTCACCCGGCCACCGGCCACCCATACCCTTCGGGCACTGCATTCCTTCTCCCTCCTTCTCCCTCCTTCTCCCTCCTTCTCCCTTCGGGCGCTGCATTCCTTCTCCCTTCGGGAGAAGGTGCCCCGAAGGGGCGGATGAGGGAAGTGCCATAGGCGCCGCAGGCTCGCCCTGCCTAGCTGCTGCGGGTCCACGGCAATAGATTCTATCACACCGAATGAATGTTCCGGCACCATTGTCCTAAAACCGGCGATATCCGGCAGGCCGCTTTTCTCCAGTTGTCACTGCGGGGCAATTCCGCTACACTGGCCCCCTTCCCCTGAAAGGAGCTTTCCATGACCGATTACCGTTGCATCGCCGCACTGTTCTCGCTTCTTCTCTGCACCCTCACCGGATGCGCGGCAACGCTGCAAAGCTCACCGCTTCCGGAGGGTTTCACCGTCAGGAACTTCGCCAGGATCGACGCGGGCGCACCGTTTGCGGTCAACAGGACCGGCGCCGTTGCCGCAGTGGCAGAGGGGACCCTAAAGGTCATCGACCCCTCCGGCGGGCCCGGCCTGAGCATCGCGCCGGCACCCGCGACAGCACTCTGCTTTTCCCCCGGCGGGGAACGGCTGGCGGCCGCCTTCGCGACCACGGATCAAAGTCTCCTGCGCCTCTTCGACCTGCAGGGCAAGGTTCTCGCAGAGCTGGCCATCCCGGGAAGGGTGACCTCGATCGCCTGGCGCTCCGAGAATGAACTGCTGGCGACCGTACTGGTGCTGAAGAAATACAGCTTCGGCACCGAGCTGACCGCGCGACTCTACCGGTGGAACGGAGCGGCCCCGCCGGTCGTTACCACCCTCAGCGATGTAACGGTGCGCCCGCACGTCGCGAGACTGCCGGAAGAGACCCTGTTTGGATCGCTCTCCCTGGCGGTCTCACCCTACGGCGACGAGATCGCCTACAGCACCCTGAAAGACCCGCCGCTTTTCACTCCCTACCTGAGAATCGCCGTGAGACACCTCGAGAGCGGCGCCGAGCGGGATGTGGCTAAAATCGCCACCGGTTCCGGAGGGCCACTCTACGCGCCTGACGGTGAAAGTCTGCTGGTCGGTGACAGCCAGGCTTTGAGCCGACGCATGTCGCTTCCCGACGGCAAGGAGCTCGATGCCTGGCCCGTCCCGGGAGACCATCTGGCGCTCTCGCCGTCAGGTTCCTATATCCTGCTGGACGGCCGCCTGTACCAAGGCGATCGGGAGCTGGTCTCGTTCCCGCAGCACGCGACCGGCGCCTTCCTACCGGACGGCTCCGGGCTCGCCATCAGCCACGAGGGGACGCTCTTCCTCGTCACGGGGCTTACGGATCCGCAGAGGCCCAAGCTGCCGGTAAACCTGGAGCGCCTCCTCGAGCTGCGCCGCCTGCGCATGCTCGGTCTCATCAGCGACAAGGAGTTCAAGGCCCAGAAGGCAAAGGTTTCCGCCAGATGAGGGGTAAACCCGGCCTCACGACTGCCGTCCTTGCGGCTGACGTGTAGAGACGCATTGCATGCGTCTCTGCCTTACCAGTACGCGCTCCGGTACATCCCGAGACGCATGCAATGCGTCTCTACCTTACCAGTACGCGCTCCGGTACACCCCGAGACGCATGCAATGCGTCTCTACCAAATCCGCGCCTGCGCCAAAGACAGGAGAGGGTAAGCGAAGTCAATATTGGCAGGAAAAAATTGAATAAATATCCCCAGCATTTCCGAGCTATTCCGCCGCCGCAGGCCTATTTTCAGCATCATTTAACTTGCCCCGAACGCCAAAAGGTGTAACCATGCTGTCCCGAATCAGATAAGCACAAACCGAAGGAGAATACGATGGGCATCCTCGCCAACTCAGTAAGCGTCTGCCATTTCCAGGTTCAGGGGGAGCTCCCGAAGGACGAGCTCTACGCCTGGGCCTCAAAGCAACTCGCAGCAAACAGGTTCAACCCGATCGACCAGGGGACCGAAGAGCTCTCGCTCGGCTGGGTCCATCTGGACGACCCGAAGTCGTCGGATTTCGAGACCCCCGCGGTCTGCTGGCGCGAACACTACCTGATCTTCACCCTGCGCCGCGACCAGCGCTCGGTCCCGGCAGCCATCCTGAAGGCACACCTGGAGAGGGCGCAGGACCAGTACCTGGCCGAAAACCCCGGCTTTTCCAAGGTCCCCAAGCAGAAGAAGGAGGACCTCAAGGAGGCGGTGCGCGCCATGCTGCTCTCCCAGACCCTGCCGACCCCTGCCACCTACGATGCAGTCTGGGACACCCGGACCGGGATGCTGACCTTCAGCTCCCTTTCGCCCAAGGTCATCGAGCTGTTCGAGGACCTCTTCAAGAAGACCTTCGAGGGGTTGAGGCTTTCCGCCTTCCACCCCTATGCGAGGGCGGAGAGCGTGCTGGACGAAGGGAACAAGGTGCTCCTGAAGCAGGCGAACAAGGCGGGGGGCGATAACTTCCTGGAACTCGTCAAGGAGAACCAGTGGCTGGGAACCGACTTCCTGCTCTGGCTCATGTACCAGACCATGAACGAGGCTTCCGAGTACGCCGTCAACCAGGCTGGGGTCCTCCTGGAGAAGGAGCCGTTCGTGGCCTACCTGGACGACCGCGTGGTGCTGCTTGGCGCGGGTGAGAACGGAGCGCAGAAGATCACCGTGGCGGGCCCGCAGGACCGTTTCAACGAGGTGAGAAGCGCACTCCTGAACAAGAAGCAGATCACCGAGGCGACGCTTCACCTGGAGACCGGCGACGACCACTGGAAGATGACGCTCAAAGGCGAGCTGTTCCATTTCGCCTCGTTCAAGTCACCTTCCGTGAAGGTGGAAAAGGACAACACGACCGACGAGGGGATGGAGCGCGAGGCGGTGTTTTTCGAGAGGATGGTTCTTTTGGAAAAGGGGACCCAGCTGTTCGACTCCGTGTTTGCCATCTTCCTGAAGCTGAGGCTTGGCAACGGCTGGGGCGAGCAGGATACCGCTATCCAGAAGTGGCTCAACGTCTGCAGCACCTGCAACGGCGCCCTGTCCTAGAACCAGAGGCCGCGAGTTTCAATTATCAGGGTATCCCCTCCCAGCCGGGAGGGGATGCCTTTACCTGCCCACAAACCTCCCTACGTGCCTGATATTTTTACCTGATTAACAATGATCTCCGGCAGAGAATTCCCCCAACTACCCCATCCCCCTCTGACCTCCCCCTTGAAAGGGGAGGGACGTGAACAGCGGCAGATTAATACTTAACAAGGTGTTTGCGATACCTGATAAATCCCTATCTTCCCGGGCGCGTAGAGACGCATTGCATGCGTCTCGCTTCTTGACCCAACGAAGGTCCCTCGCAGCTGAGAAACAGCTGTTTTGGCGGATTGCGGCGGTGCTGAGACGCATGCCATGCGTCTCTACCGCAGGTGAGGCCGGGTTGTTCGGAATGGGAGGCCGACTGTCATGAACCCGAGCTTTGCCGCAAGGCTGCCGTGATCCTCCCGCCGCCCAGCAGTTCATCACCGCGGTAGAACACGACCGACTGCCCCGGCGTCACCGACTTCTGCGGTTCGTGGAAAATGATCTCGCCGCCTGCGTCGGGAAGCACGGTGACGCTGCACTCCACCGGCTGCTGCCGGTAGCGGATCTTGCAGGCGGTCTCGATCCGGTCGCCCTCCGGCGGGACAATCCAGTTAAGATCGGTTACCTTCAGGCCAAAAGCGTAAAGCCCGTCCACCTCGCCGACGGTGATGCTACCCTTTTGCGCATCGATATCCGTCACAAAGAGCGGCTCCTTCCACGCGATCCCGAGCCCTCTTCTCTGTCCGATGGTATAGCGGTGGGTGCCGCTGTGCCGCCCGAGCACGGCTCCGTTCAGATGGAAGATGTCGCCCGGTCTGCCGATCAGCTGCGGATCCTTTTCCAGAAAGGCGACGTAATCGTCGTTCGGTATGAAGCAGATCTCCTGGCTCTCCCCCTTCTGCGCCACCGGCAGGCCGAATTCGTGCGCGAGCCGGCGCACCTCGTCCTTGGTCGGCATCTCCCCGAGCGGGAAAACCACCCGCGCGAGCTGCTGCTGGGTGAGCGTGAAGAGGAAATAGGACTGGTCCTTGGCGAGGTAGCTTGCCTTAAGGAGATGCCAGAGCCCTTCGGCATCCTGCTCCGTCCTCACGTAATGTCCGGTGGCAAGGAAGTCGGCGCCAAGCTCCAGCGCCTTGTCCAGCAGGAGCCCGAACTTGACGAAGCGGTTGCAGCGAACGCAGGGATTCGGCGTCTCTCCGCGGGAATACTGGGCGCGAAAGTCGTCTATGATGAGGCGCGCGAATTCCTCCTCCAGGCGGACCTGGTGGAACGGGATGCCGAGGTAGTCGGCAACGATCTCGGCGTCCCCCTTCGCCTCAGGGTCTTCCCCTGCGCACTCGAACAGCTTCATATTGATCCCGATCACCTGCGCCCCCTGCTGCTTCAGCAGGGCGGCGACCGTGGAGGAATCCACTCCGCCGCTCATGGCGACGGCTATCTTCTTGCCTCGATAATCTACATTCATGGTCCGCTCCTACCCCCTGCCCTTCCTATTCATTTGCACTGCACCCATAGTTGACCGATTCGCCAAGCGAGCGCAACAGTTAATTTTTATCCGGAAAGGAAATCCCAGGATGACACCCATTCCGGGGCAATGCCGACAAAACGTCGCTAGTGCCCGGTTTCCACAAGATTTATTATGTCATATTGTCGAAGTATGAATTAAACTATCCGCTGTATGGTGCTGATCCGAAAGCGCCAATTACTGTATCAACCAGCAGACAGGAGAGTATCGACATGCCCCTTTCGCTCACCATCAGGCGCTTGTTATCGACCCAGCCGATTGAACTTCCGGTCTTCCACCCCATCGCCATCAAGCTGCAGCATCTGCTGGAAACTTCGGATTTCACCATGGAAGAGGTCATCGCCCTGGCCACCGAGGACCCGTCGCTTGCCGGGCAGATCCTGAAGATGGCCAACTCCACAGTCTACATGGGGCGCGTGCGCACGGAGACGATCAAGGATGCGGTGATCCGGATGGGCGCCCAGCAGGTCGCCAACCTGGCGATGGCGGCTTCGCAGGCGGGGCTGCATGTCTCCGACAACAAGTTGATCAACGGATTCCTGCAGTCGCTCTGGCTGCACAGCCATGCCTGCGCCGTCGGGTCCCGCTGGCTCGCCAGAAGCGCCGGATACCCCCAGTACGCGGACCAGGCGTACATGGCGGGGCTGTTGCACGATGTCGGGAAATTGTACCTGCTCAAGTCACTGGAGCGGCTGAACAGGATGGGGGTGGCGCAGGCGGCACTGGAGGAGGATCTGCTGCTGGAGATCTTTGCCGAGCTGCACGTCGAGCAGGGTTGCCGGCTCATGCAGCACTGGAATATGCCCAAGATCTATTACAACGTGGTTGCCAATCACCATGACAACAATTTCGACACTACCGATACGGTGCTGACAGTCGTAAGGCTCGTCAATACCGCCTGTAAGGTCAAAGGAATCGACCTGGTACACGATGCGGCCATCGACATCCAGTCAGAGCCGGAAACCGCCATGCTGCAACTCTCCCAGGACGAGCTTGACGATCTGTTTGAAGTCCTCGACGATTCGCAGGAGATTTCACTGTGAGAATCGGTTCTACGTTCTACGTTCTACGTTCTACGTTCTACGTTCTACGTTCTACGTTCTACGTTCTACGTTCTACGTTCTACGTTCTACGTTCTACCTCAATCAAATTGGTGTTAACGTTGAACGTTGAACGTTGAACGTTGAACGGCCCTACCCCCGCTGATATTCGGCAATGATGGGGAGGTCGGCATCGGCCCAGTCGAGTTCGTGCATCTGCGCCGCGGCAAGCCAGGATATGGCGGAGTGTTCGAACAGCGTGATGATCTCGCCCTCCTCGATGCTGCAGACGTAGGGATAGAGCGTAACGGTGAAAGTCGGGTATTCGTGCGTGGCGGGCGTAAGGGGCCGGCCGACCGCAATCCGGATTCCCATCTCCTCGACCAGTTCACGCCTCAGGCAATCTTCAACACCCTCGCCAGGCTCTACCTTGCCGCCGGGGAATTCCCATTTGAGCGGCAGGTTCATGGAGGCACTCCTGAGCGCCGACAGCACCAACCCGTCGCGCTCGATGATCGCGCAGGCAACATGGACATGCCTTCTGGTTTCTTTTATCATGAGGGCACTATAGCATCAGGCGCGGGACAATGGGAGCTCGAAACCGCACCTGTTAGCGAAATTTTCATAGCCACTCCGCCACTCCGCCACTCAACGACTCAACCACTCGATGACTTCGCCTTATCAGGAGAGCGTCTTCTTGAAGCGCAGCACGGCGCAGGAGAGAATGGTCCCGCCAAGGGTGAAAAGGGCGAGCAACTGGGGCCAGAGGATGTCGACTCCCACCCCCTTCTGGAAGATGGAACGGATGATGACCAGGAAAAAGCGCATCGGGTTCAGGTAGGTGAGCCACTGCACCGCCTGCGGCATGCTCTCGATCGGGAAGGCGAAGCCGGAGAGGAGCATGGCGGGAAAGATGACGAAGAAGGCGCTCATCATCGCCTGCTGCTGGGTACGGCTGACGGTGGAGATGAGCAGACCAATGCCGAGCGAGCTCATCAGGAAGAGCGCCGTGGCGCTGAACAGAAGCAGGATGC
>DATCHY010000199.1:0-5880 GCA_036508065.1 Geomonas sp.
CGGAAAAGCTTTTACTGATGTTCCATCCCATCCCGAGGTTCGCCCCGAGATCGTACCCGGAGTTTACGGTACCCACAAATGAGACGCCGGGCAACGAAGAGTTATCCACTTGGTAGTACAGCGGCACGCCGGCCTTAACACCGCCGAAAAAACGGAACTGTGCGTCGGGCTTGACGAAAAACGAATCATACTGGTATCCCAGCATCTCAGCCACGGCGTTGACGTCTTCGGATATCGCTCCCTGCCTGGTATCGGGATTAAGACCGGGGAAGGTCCCCGGATCTTTACCGGCTGCCACCCACTCCCTGAGCGTGCCGGTTCCGAGGGCGGTGTTAAAGGCATCTGTCCCCGCAGCAGGAGCGAAATTGTACCGGCTGAAGCTGAACGTCGTGTAATTCACTCCGGCCACCGGTAACAGAGCCCACGGATCGGCAGAGCAGACGGGTGGAAAGCGGCTTCATTCGCGGTTTATCCTGTTTCCGGGTTAGGGCAGAGCAGAGGTAATGACAGTACTCTGGGGATGCGTCGGAAAGGAAGTTCGGAGGAAGATGGAAAGATGACAGATGTAAACCAAAGGATGACATTCCCGCCTCCCAGACAGTGTAAATCCATGCAAGCTGAACAATTGGGAACGTTTACAGTCTATTTTGAGATTTTTTGTCAGAAATATTACATAATTCAAAAAACATTCGGCTCGCTAAACCAATTTCAGCAGAGATAAACTCGCTAGAGGAAAGGTAAGATCCACACCGTACGCTAGAGGTAAAGATTAATAACATTACGTTAGAGGGCAAGATTGATAACATTCTCATGCTATGAATGCAACTAGAATTTACCCAGGTACGCACGAGCCGCGCGGCTCGCCTCCCGAGTGAGACGACCCTCGCCTGGCCACTCTCGTGCATTCTGGCACCCTCATCATCCCCGACGTGGGAGGCAGAAACGGAAAGAACAAAGCCCCGCAGCCGCACGGAAGGTGCAGTTACGGGGCTTTGTTAAGCGGCAGGTTGCCGGCCATCAGGGAAAAGCGGTGCTACAGCGGCTCGATGTCCCGCTCCGTTGCGAAGTAGAGCCGGTTCAGTGCATCGATGTACGCTTTCGCCGAGGCCTCGATGATGTCCGTCGAGGAACCGCGCCCGATCACGACCCGCTCCCCCCCCGCGATGCGGACCGTCACCTCGCCCAGGGCGTCGGTGCCGCCGGTGATGGAGCCGACGTTGTACTGGACCAGGCGCGCATCGGTCTTGGTGAGCTTCTTGATCGCCTTGAGCGTCGCGTCAACCGGCCCGTCACCGAGCTCCGCGGTGCGCAGCTGCTCGCCGTCGATCTCCATCTGCACGGTCGCGGTGGCGACGGCGAAGGAGCCGCAGGTCACTGTGATGTGCGAGAGCTTGTACTTCTCGTTCACCCGCATCACCTCGTCCGCGACGATGGCGTCCAGGTCCTCGTCGAACACCTCCTTCTTCAGGTCGGCGAGCGACTTGAAACGGGTGAACGCCTTGTTCAGGTTGTCGTCGTCGAGGTCGTAGCCCAGCTCCTCGAGCCTTTTCTTGAAGGCATGGCGCCCCGAGTGCTTGCCGAGCACCAGCGCGCTCGCCTTGAGGCCGACCGACTCCGGCGTCATGATCTCGTAGGTCGACTTCTCCATCATCATGCCGTGCTGGTGGATCCCAGCCTCGTGCGCGAAGGCGTTGGCGCCGACGATCGCCTTGTTCTGCTGCACCACGATACCGGTAACGGTCGTCAAGAGGCGGCTGGCCGGGGTGAGCTGCTCGGTCGCCACGTTGGTCCTGAAGGGGAGGATGTCGCCGCGCGTCCTGATCGCCATGACGAACTCCTCAAGGGAGCAGTTCCCGGCGCGCTCGCCGATCCCGTTGATGGTGCACTCCACCTGGCCGGCGCCCGCCTGCACGGCGGCGATGGAGTTGGCGACGGAGAGCCCCAGGTCGTTGTGGCAGTGCACCGAGATGACGGCGTCCTCGATGTTGCGGACGTTGTCCTTCAGGTACTTGATGATGTTGAAATACTCGAAGGGAATGGTGTAGCCGACCGTGTCCGGGATGTTCACCACGCTGGCGCCCGCGTCGATGACGGCGGCGACGACTTCGGCCAGGAACTTCAGGTCGGTCCTGACCGCATCCTCGCAGGAGAACTCCACGTTGCCCGTGTAGGAGCGCGCCCTCTTGACCCCCTTGACCGCGGAGTCGAGCACCTCGGAGGGGGTCATCTTCAGCTTGTACTTCATATGGATGTCGGAGGTGGCGATGAAGGTGTGGATCCGGCCCCGCTCCCCGGCGTACTTGAGCGCGTCCCAGGCGCGGTCGATGTCCTTGAAGCCGGAGCGGCAAAGACCGGCGATCTCCGGGCCGATGATGGTCTGGGCGATTTTTTTAACCGCCTCGAAATCTCCATCGGAGGCGATCGGGAACCCCGCCTCGATGACGTCCACGTTAAGCTTCTGCAGCTGCCTGGCGAGGCGGAGCTTCTCCTCGATGTTCATGCTGGCACCCGGGGACTGCTCCCCGTCTCTAAGCGTCGTGTCGAAGATCTTGATGGTTCTTGGTTCGGTGTTTTTCACTTGCGCTCCCCCTGTCGATGGTTAGGCCTGCCGAGACTCTCTGCAAAAGCTGGTTGATCAAATGTCCACCGGGTTCCGGTAAAAGGCTAATTCGGTTAATTATTCCAGACATCCGGACAAAAACCACTGCCGGGCCAAAAATAGAAAAAGCCTCCGCCCCAGCAAGGGGCGAAGGCTTGGAAAGCTTCCGCGGTACCACCCTCATTCATCCGCCTTGCGGCGGACCTCATGCACCCTTTACGCGGGCTGACGGCCGCAGCTACCACCGGTCGCGGGTCCAGCGCTCACCGTCTAGCGCCCGGGACTGCGACGCTAAAACTCGAAACGCGGGAAACCGGAAACCGGGTCTCACCACGGCGGCTCAAAGGCGAGTTCACCTTGCTTCCTCACCGGTTTGCACCAGACACCGGCTCTCTGTAGGGGAAGGGAAAGGCTACTACTCCTCATCACTGCCTTTATTACTGGGTCATAATAGAAAAAACCCCCGACGGCTGTCAAGGGTTTTCTCAGTCATTCCTGCATTGTTCGTGCGACAAAACAAAGTTTGTCCAAAACCGACCAGACGTTCTACGTTCTACGTTCTACGTTCTACGTTCTACGTTCTACGTTCTACGTTCTATCGGCTCGGTTATCAACGTTGAACGTTGAACGTCGAACGTTGAACAGGTTTTAGCCTTTCTTCCCCGCGTTGATCATCTCCGCGTGCCCCTTGCGCAGCGCCTTCTCAAGCCTGCGGCGGCGCGGCCAGCCTATGACGAAACCGACCGGCCCGGAGAGTATGTAGCAGATGAAGATGAGGAACAGCATGACGACCGGCTCGGCCGCGATGACGATCAGCAGCAGGATCGCCAGCACCAGGAAGGCGAAGGGCTGGCGCTTGATGAGACCCGGGTCCTTGAAGGAGTTGTAGCGCACGTTCGACACCATGAGGAGCGCCAGGAAATAGATCAGGACCAGGATCGCCACCTTGATGTAGGAACTGGGCCACCCCATATGATAGAAGAGGAGCACGGTCGCGGACACCATGCTGGCGGCGGCCGGAGTCGGCAGACCCACGAAACGCCTGCTCTCCACCGTTTCCACCTGGACGTTGAAGCGGGCCAGGCGCAGCGCCGCGCAGGCGAGGAACAGGAATCCGGCGAGCCAGCCGAGCCTGCCGAACGGCTTGAGCGCCCAGCAGTACATGAGGAGGCCGGGTGCTGCGCCGAAGGAGACCACGTCGGCCAGGGAGTCGAATTCCACGCCGAACTTGCTCGAGGTCCCGGTAAGACGCGCCACCTTGCCGTCCAGGCCGTCGAAGATGGAGGAGGCGAGGATCCAGAGGGCCGCGGTCTTGTAATCGCCGTTCAGGGTGGAGACCATGCAGTAGAAGCCTGCGAAGAGGCTCCCTGCGGTGAAGAGGTTGGGGAGGATGTAGATCCCCTTGCGCATCCCGACCCTCTCTATCTTTACCTTTTCTTCGCTCACGGCAGTATCCCCAGCACGGTCTCGCCTGCGACCGTACTCTGGCCCATGGCAACCTTGATCTGCGACCCGAGCGGGAGGTAGACGTCCAGGCGGGAACCGAAGCGTATCAGTCCGTACCTTCTCCCACGGGTCAAGAGGTCTCCTACCTTGGCGTAACAGATGATGCGCCTGGCGATGAGCCCCGCCACCTGCACCACCACGAGCCTCACGCCGGGAGCAGCCTCGAGGACCAGCCCCTGCTGCTCGTTCTCGAAGCTGGCGCGCTCGTCCCTCACGTCGAAGAACTTCCCCTTGGTATAGAAGCTGTCCAGCACCTTGCCGCTGATCGGAGCGCGGTTCACGTGGACACTGAAAACGGACATGAAGATGCTGATCTTCTCCATCTCGGCGGAGGTGTGCGGCTCGATGACCCGGCCGGAAAAGATGACCACGCCGTCGGCGGGCGCGATGACCGCGTTCTCGTTCTCCGGGGTCTGCCGCTCGGGGTTTCTGAAGAAGAATACGATGAACAGGGTGAGCACCAGAAAGAGCGCCGCGGGAGCGAAGAAGGCCGGATGCAGGTAATGCCCGAGCAGCGCCAGGGCGATGGTCAGGGCGAGGCTTCCGGCTATGAAAGGGTACCCCTCGACGGCGATCGGGGTATGTGTGTTGCGCATCTAGTTACCTCTTGAAAGGGTTTTTGGAAATAGGCCGGGACGCTTCTGCCATCGGCAGGAAGCGGCCGGGCAGCGGTAGCCTGGCTGCAGGGCCGGCGGCGGAATCAGCCGTCGGGTGACAGCAAAGGGGCCGAAATCGGGCAGCTTCGCTTCAACGCGAGATTATAGCTCGAAAACGGCCCCTCATGCAATGTTAGATTTGTCCTGGCGCTTTCGGGTCTACCCCTTCCACCCCTTGGCGCCGCGACCGATCACGACGGGACCGGTGCTCACCAGCTCCTTCAGGCCGAGCGGACGCAGCAGCTCCACCATGGCGCTCACCTTCGCCGGAGTACCGGTCGCCTCAAGGGTATAGGACCTCGGTGTCACGTCGATCACCTTGGCGCGGAAGATGTCGGCGATCCTCAGGACCTCGGCACGGCTGTCGTCTTCGGCCGATACCTTGACCAGCACCATCTCCCGCTCGATGGCGTTTTCCGGCTCGAAGTCGATAACCTTGATCACGTCGATCAGCTTGTTGAGCTGCTTGGTAATCTGCTCGATGACCTGCTCGTCCCCGCGGGTGACGACGGTGATCCGGGAGAGGGACTCGTCGTTGGTGGGTGCGACGGTGAGCGAGTCGATGTTGAAGCCGCGTCCGGAAAAGAGCCCGACCACGCGGGAGAGGACGCCGAATTCATTCTCAACGAGGACTGCTATGGTATGTCTCATGGAACCTCCAAATCAATTGACAATTGACAATGGACAATTGACAATGACAGTCTACAAATAATCAAAAGCGGGCAACTCACCCAAGACGAGGCGCCAGCAGCTTCTGGAAATCACGCGATAACAATGGTACAGGAGAAGACAACAATGGTACGGGCGAATAATTATTCGCCCCTACTACGACAAACAAACAACCATTGTCAATCGCCTCTACGACGCCAGCACCATCTCGGTGAGCGAGGCGCCGGCCGGCACCATCGGCAGCACCTTCTCCTCGCGGGCGACCTTGAACTCCATCAGGACCGGGCCGGGCGTGGCAAACCCCTTCCTGATGACATCGTCTACCTCGTCGGGCTTGGTGGCCTGCAGGCCGGTGGCGCCAAACGCCTCGGCAAGCTTGACGAAGTCAATCGGGAGCTCCATGCAGGTGGAGGAGTAGCGCTTGTCAAAGAAAAGCTCCTGCCACTGGCG
>DATCHY010000200.1:0-5334 GCA_036508065.1 Geomonas sp.
CAAAGCGGCCTTCGGTTTCCCTGCTGAAGATGTGCCGCTCGAACAGTATGACTGGTCGGCGATCTGCAAGGAAGCCACAGCCTCTTGTTTCAACCTTGACGACAGTCCATATTTCAGAAGCCTGGACCTGCAGTGCATCACAAACTTGGGACATCCCCCCCTGATCAAGCGCAAAGCCTTGCCCGGTGAATTCGTTTGCCATGGTCATGCTCCTTTTCTATTATTCCGGGGACATTCGATTTTCTTTCGCGGCCTGCCCGTCGCAGGGTAAAGCCAAAATGGACATGGATTTGTCATGAGACACCAGGCAAGAATATCGACGCCCCAACGCTCAGCCTGCTCGCGGATCAGACGCTAAGTAGACTTGTCGATCCTTCATCGTCCTTGAAGATTATCCATGGAACGGACGCCTCGCTGCGTCACATGATGTGGGAGGGGGTACCACTACCCGGGAGATGCGTGCCATTCACAAAGAATAGGCACTCAATTTAATGTGTCAACATCAAATAGGTATTGATCTCCCCGGGAAAATCTCCCTGAGGGCAACTGAGATCTGGCGCATTTTCAACATGACGGGCGATACGCATCCCTCGCTTTACCTTCAATGGATTGCCAGCCCCGGCTCCGCGGATCCGGGGCGTTTTTTCGTCCTAAAGCCCACAGCCTTGACAAATGAAGCGAGAATTATACTATCTTCATTGACTATGACCAATCAGCGCCCACCTAACCCAACTCCCCGGAGACCCCGATGAAAAAACAATCGACAAAAGATTTGATCAAAAGGGTGTTAAGCGATCTGGACTGGCCGATACTGGAATGTGCCACAGAAATGCCGATGATCCGGCTCATATCCGACCATAAGAACAAATCGCACATAATATACCTGCCGACTAAAGAGAACAACAAGAGCCGTGATCTTGACTATCTTCACGAGTTGGGGCACGCCACCTTGTGTGAAAAGGTTCATTACATATTTGCAACCAATAGTCAGTTCCCCACCCTGGCTAGCAAGAAACAGTTTCTGCCGTTGCTTCCCGCGCTCAGCGCAGCCAGCGACTGGTTCGTCTGTCATTGGCAACAGGAGGTGCTGCCCGCTAAAATGCATAAAGTGATCAAAGGAAGTATGCCTGTGGTGGCAGAAATCCTGGGGCAGCCCACGCTGCCGCCTATCGAGATCATACTCGATGCCTCATTACTCATTGCCCAGGCCGTGTACTACCTGGACGAGCCGATTGATTGCGGCGGCGTGCTCAATGATATCGTTGGCGCATTCCTCTCGGTCCCGCCTGAGCACCCCTCGGCAGAAAACCTCCTGCTCCTGGTCAACAAGACAATGGCCGCTTACACCACGCAACGGGCACGGCTCGTCCCTGAGGACGACTACCTGGTCTGGGATGTCTACCAGCCTTGCGAAGCAAAAGAGGCCGTGGAGACAGGGGCCGCGCAACTGGGTGCCGCCGTATGAACAGTGGGGCGCCAGCATGATTAACCGCGTCATCGACTTCTCCGCCAATAACAGGTTCCTCGTCCTGATCCTCGCCACAATCCTTGCCCTCTGCGGCTGGTGGTCGCTGCACAACATGCCGCTGGATGCCATTCCCGATCTTTCCGACACCCAGGTTATCATCTACTCACGCTGGGACCGCAGCCCCGACATCATCGAGGATCAGGTCACCTACCCGGTCGTCTCCGCCATGCTCGGTGCGCCCAGAGTAAAATCGGTGCGCGGTTTCTCGGACTTCGGCTACTCCTTCGTCTATGTGATCTTTGAAGAGGGGACCGACATCTACTGGGCCCGCTCGCGGACGCTTGAGAACCTCTCCGGAGTGCAGCAGCGCCTGCCACAGGGGGTGCGCACCGAGCTCGGCCCCGACGCCACAGGACTTGGCTGGATTTTACAGTATGCCCTGGTGGATACCACCGGTACGCGGAGCCTGGCCGAAATCCGTTCCTACCAGGACTGGTATTTGCGCTATTACCTGAAGGCGGTGCCGGGTGTGGCCGAGGTGGCTCCGGTCGGCGGCTTTGTCCGGCAGTACCAGGTCAATGTCGATCCTAACCGCCTCCAGTCCTACGGACTTTCCATCAACAAGGTGGTCGAGGCGGTGCGCTCCGGCAACAGCGAAACCGGCGGCCGGCTGCTGGAGTTCGGAGGCACGGAGTACATGGTGAGGGGCCGCGGCTACGCCCGGTCTACGGAGGATTTCGGCAACATCGTGGTCTCGGTCAATGAAGGGTCGCCGATCCGGGTGAGAGACCTGGGAACGGTCAGCGTCGGACCCGACATCCGCCGGGGAGTGGCCGATCTGGGCGGCAAGGGAGACGTGGTTTCGGGGGTCGTGGTCATGCGTCAGGGAAATAATGCCCTGCAGGTGATCGACCGGGTCAAGGCAAAGATCAAGGAGATCGAGCCGGGTTTGCCGAGGGGGCTGAAAATCCTTCCGGTCTACGACCGCTCCGAGCTTATCCTGCGCGCCATCGACACCCTCAAATCGACCCTTCTCGAGGTTGTCGCCACGGTTATGCTGGTGATTTTCGTCTTCCTCTGGCACCCGCCCAGCGCACTGATCCCGGCGATCACCATCCCCTTTGCCGTCTTGATCTCCTTCATCCCGCTGCGCCTTATGGGGGTCAACGCCAACATCATGTCGCTTGGCGGAATCGCCATTGCTATCGGCGCGCTGGTGGACGCCGCTATCGTTGTTGTCGAGCAGACCCACAAGAAGCTGGAAGCATGGGAGGCGAGCGGCCGGGTGGGAGAACAGCGCGCCGTCGTCCTGTCGGCCATCAAGGAGGTGGGCGGGCCGAGCTTTTTCGCACTTCTGGTGATCGCGGTCGCCTTCGTGCCGGTTTTCGCCCTGGAGGCCCAGGAAGGGAGGCTCTTCAAGCCGCTCGCCTACACGAAGACCCTCGCCATGGCGGCCGCCGCCTTTCTGACCATCACCCTCGACCCGGCGCTCCGGGTGCTTTTGAGTACGACCCGCCGCTTCGATTTCCGGCCGCGGCGGCTCTGCTCCCTGATAAACGCCTTCACCTCGCCCCGCTTCCGCTCAGAGCAGGAGCACCCCATCAGCCGGACGCTGATCCGCATCTACGAACCTGTCGTTCGCTGGGTACTGCCTCACAAGTGGCTGGTTCTTGGAGTGGCGGCTCTGCTCGTCGTTGCCACCGTACCGGTGGCGCTCAGGCTGGGCAGCGAGTTCATGCCGCCGTTGGACGAGGGGAGCCTCCTGTACATGCCCTCCACCATGCCGGGGATCTCGGTAGGCGAGGCGCAGAAACTGCTCCAGGCAACCGACCGGATCATCGCAAAGTTCCCGGAAGTTGCGCAAGTGCTCGGAAAGGCGGGGCGGGCCGAGACCCCGACCGACCCGGCACCGCTATCGATGCTGGAGACGGTCATCATCCTCAAGCCACCGGAGCAGTGGCGCGCTGTGGAAACCTGGTACTCGGGCTGGGCGCCTGGGTGGCTGAAGAGCGTGCTGAGGCGGATAACGCCGGACCGGATCTCACGGGAGGAACTGGTCAACCGGCTGGACGAGGCCCTGAAGCTGCCCGGGGTTTCCAACGCCTGGACCATGCCGATCAAGGGGCGCATCGACATGCTGACCACCGGCATCCGCACCCCGCTCGGCTTGAAGATAAGCGGCGCCGACCTGACGGGAATCGAGCAGGTCGGCGCCCAGGTGGAGGGGATTCTCCGCCCGCTGCGGGGCACCCGCAGCGTCTTTGCCGAGCGGACCGGCGGCGGTTATTTCCTCGACATCTCATGGAACCGGGATGAACTGGCCCGCTACGGCCTGAGCATGGACGAAGCCCAGGCGGTGCTGCAGAGCGCCATTGGCGGCGAGAATGTCACCACCTCCATACAGGGGCGCGAGCGCTACGCGGTCAATGTCCGCTACCAGCGCGATTTCCGCGGCGACCTCCCCGCTCTGCGGCGGGTGCTGGTGCCGGTGAACGGGGGTACGCGTCAGGTCCCCTTGGGCGAATTGGCCGAGGTGAGCGTAGCCAGCGGCCCGTCCATGATCCGCAACGAGGACGGACTTTTGACCGGCTATGTCTACATCGACCTTGCCGGCCGTGACCCTCAGGGGTACATCGACGAAGCCGGCCCGCTGATCAGGAGGGAGGTGGAGCTGCCGCCGGGCTACGCGGTCGCCTGGAGCGGGCAGTACGAAGCGATGCAGCGGGTGAAGGAACGGCTGACGCTGGTGGTGCCGGTGACGCTGCTGCTCATAATCGGGCTGCTCTATTTGAACACCCGATCGCTGGTCAAAACGGCGCTCATCATCCTGGCGGTCCCGTTCTCGGCCGTCGGCGCCGTTGTCTTTCTCTGGCTTCTGGGCTACCACCTGAGCGTCGGGGTTTGGGTCGGGCTCATCGCCCTCCTGGGGGTGGATGCCGAAACCGGCGTCTTCATGCTCCTCTACCTTGACCTTGCCTATGACGATGCGCGCCGCGCGGGCCGGCTTGGGAGCCTGGCCGGCCTCAGAGAAGCGATTGTGGAAGGGGCAGCCAGGCGGATCCGCCCCAAATTCATGACAACTGCGACCATGTTCCTCGGCCTGGTGCCGATCATGTGGGCCACCGACAGCGGCGCCGACGTGATGAAGCATATTGCCGCACCCATGATCGGCGGGATTTTCACCTCTTTCCTGCTCGAGCTGCTTGTCTATCCGGCCCTCTACGAGGTCTGGAAGTGGCATTTCGTAGTGAAGCATGAACTTGCTTCCGGCCCTGCGGCGCCCGAAGGGAGTTTGCTGCCAGTCGCCGGGGATTAGGAGGTATGCCTGTGCACAAAACGGGAGGCGACATGTTGCGGGAACCTTTGCCAGCAAATGCCGCGCGGCGCCTTTTGCTTGCAGTGGCGGCCCTGGTTGTGCTGGCTTCCCCCTTGATCCTACCAGCTTTTGCCAGGGGGCCGCTGCGCATTGGGGACACTCCGCCACGGGTAAGCGTGGCGGATCTGGGCGGTCACCCAATCCGGATTCCCGATGACCTCAGGGGAAAGGTGGCCATCCTCCACTTCTGGGTAGGCGGTTGCAGTTCCTGCCGCGAGGAGATGCCCGCCATGGAGTCCCTTTTCGCCAGGTACCGCAAAAGGGGGGTGGTTATCCTCGCCGTAAATGTGGGCCAGCGCAAGGAGAAAGTGAGGGCATTCGCTGAAGGCTTGAAAGTGACCTATCCCATCTCAACTTTCGCAGTTGGTAAAAATGTGTAACGTACTGTATTTATAACTAGAATAGCGTCGCAATCTGTATTAAAATGGCTTTGCTCCCCAGCAAATACATCCATACAAAAAGGCGACGCTATGAGCCCCATAGTAGCAGA
>DATCHY010000201.1:0-2980 GCA_036508065.1 Geomonas sp.
TCTATCTCCAGGATCCGGTCCTCCGCGGTGATCCGCTCGCCGCCGTCGCCCCTGTGCGAGCGGACCTGCAGCACCCCGTTGCCGTTCAATAGCCTGATGACGGCGAGGTCCAGCTTGAATTCCCGCAAAAGGAGCGCGAGCAGGTCCTCCATGATGATGTCGAGCTCCTGGGAGCGGCTCATGATCTCCGAGGCCCGCAGCCGGACGAAGAGCGCCTCGCGGCTCTGGTCGCGCGAGGTGCGGACCGTGGAGAAGATGTCGTAGACCGATTCCATCTTGCTTCCGATGTCGGAGAGGAAGCTCTCCACCACCGCCCCGGCGGCGGCACCGCCCAGGGAGGCCGCCAGGGTCTTTTCCACGAATCGCTTCAGGTTGGGGAGCTCGAACTCCGAGACCCCCCCCTTGCCGTCGATCTCCCGCTCGCCCAGGTAGTCGCTGATCGCCGCGTGGGCCTGCGGCTCCCCGATGAACTTGGACATCAGGTTCACGAACTGCACGATGGTGACCGGCTTGGAGAGACGCTTGGTCTCCCACTGCGGGGCGCCGTCCTCCGGGGCGAAGACGTCCACGAACTTCTGCACCTGCTCCCTCTCCTTTTCCCCCTGCTGGCACAGGATGGAGAGGAGCAGGTAGGCCGAGATGTTCAGGAACATGCTCCAGAAAAGCGTGTGGGTCCAGGGGTCGAGCCCGGTCAGCCCGAAAAGCGCCTGCGGCTTCAGCACCGCCAGGTGGAACGGGCCGCTGGTCAAAAGCTCCGCGTCCCACCACCCCGACTGCACCAGGGAGGGGAAAAGCAGCGTGTAGAACCAGACCGCAAAGCCGAGCAGCAGCCCGGTGATGGCCCCGGTCTTGTTGCCGCGCGGCCAGTAGAGCCCCCCGATCAGCGCCGGGGCGAACTGGGCCGCGGCGGAGAACGAGATGAGCCCCATGTTGGCGAGCATGTAGCTTCCGCCGACGATCGCCTGGTACTGGTAGCCCAAAAGGATCACCAGGATGATGCCCAGCCGCTTCAGGTTGATGAGCAGCAGCGGGAACCACCCCCGCGGCCTGAACAAGTTCACGATCGGCATCAGCACGTGGTTGAAAAGCATGGTGGAGACCGCCACGCTCTCCACCATTACCATGCCGGCCGCGGCGGAGAAGCCGCCCAGGAAGGCGACCAGCGCCAGCCACGGGTGGCCGGCCCTAAGCGGCAGGGTGAGCACGAAGTAGTCGGCGCCTGAGGAACTCCCGGTGAGGAGGATCCCGGCGACGGCGATCGGCATGACGAAGAGGTTCATCAGGAACATGTAGGCCGGGAAACGCCAGGCCGCGGCGTTCAGGTGGGACTCCCGGGCGTTTTCCAGCACCATCACCTGGAACTGGCGCGGCAGGAGCATGACCGCGCTCATGGAGAGCATCAGCAGGCTGCACATGGAGACGTAGGAGTTCTCCCCGGCCCCTCCCAGGGTGGTGAGCCGGGTCAGCAGCGCCGGGTCCCTGGCGTTTAGCTGAGTGAAGAGGTCCCCCATGCCGTCGAAAAGGCCATAGGTGATGAAGGCCCCGACCGTGATGAGCGCCACCAGCTTGACGATCGATTCCAGCGCTATGGCCGCCACCATCCCTTCGTGGCGCTCGGCGGAAACCAGGTGCCTGGCGCCGAAGACCACGGAGAAAAGTCCCAGCAGGAACGCGGAGAAGAGCCCGGGGTGGAGGAAGAGCGGGGAGGAGCTCTCCGTGAGCGGGTGGAAATCTCGGTAGCCGGTGATTATGGTGAAGGAGGTGGAGACCGCCCGGAGCTGGAGCGCTATGTACGGCATGATCCCCATCAGGGTGATGACCGTGATGATGGCGCCCAGCCACTGGCTCCTGCCGTAGCGTGAGCTGATGAAGTCGGCTATCGAGGTGATGTTGTTCCGCTTGGAGATCCGGACCATCTTTTTCAGCAGGAACCACCAGGAGAAGGCGGTGAGGGTGGGCCCCAGGTAGATGGGGAGAAAGTCGACGCCGGTGGTCGCCGCCTTCCCCACCGAGCCGTAAAAGGTCCAGGAGGTGGCGTAGACCGCGATGGAGAGCGAGTAGACCGCCGGGTTCGCCGTTATGGAGCGACCCTGCTTCTGCCTCTGGTCGGCGTAGTAGGCGACCAGGAACAGGAGCGCGATGTAGAGGAGCGCGGTGACCCAGACCAGATCGGCGCTCAGCATCAGGGGCGCCCCCTGGGGTCGTCTTCGTGGCTCTCCGCGCGGCTGAAGAGGTAGACGATGAAAATCGAGAAGCTCCACCCCAGGAGCAGGTAGAGGTAGAGAAGCGGAATGCCGAAGGGGTGCGCCGGTTTGTTGAAGATGCTGATGAAGGGGTAGTTCATCATGATGAAGCCGAGCACGAAAAAGATCACCCAGGTGTCCTTGAGCTTCAGCCGCCGAATGACCACTTCCTTTATCCTGGACTTCATGGCAGTATCCCCATCCCCCTGAGCGCCAGGTCGACCTCCTCGGCAAGCGGGAGGCTGCTGTCGACGCTGATCGCCTGGCCCGGCTGCGGCGCCTCGAACTCGGCGAGCTGGCTCGGGAAGAGCTCCCACCTGCCGTCGGAGACCTCGCCCGGCTCAAGGCGCCTCCCCTCGAGGCGCTCCCTGATCACCCCCTGGTCGCAGCGCGTCTCCAGCACGAAAAACGGCGCCCCGAGCCGCTCAGCCACGGCCCGGAAGGCGTCCCGGTGGCTGGCGAGGCGAAAGGTGGCGTCCACGATCACGCTCCTGCCGGCGGCAAGCGCCGCCCCGGCACGCTGCAGCAGCGCCTGGTAGGTCGCCTCTGTGCTCTCGGCCCGGTAGATCCCCTGCTGGTACCCCTCGGCCTCCCGCCCTGTAGGCGGGCGCCCGGCGAGCTCCTTTCGGACCAGGTCGGAGCGCTCCAGGGTGAGCCCGAGCTCGAAGGCGAGTTCGCGGGCCAGGGCGCTCTTGCCGCTCCCCATCAACCCGCAGGTGATGATCAGGGTGGGGGCG
>DATCHY010000202.1:0-2809 GCA_036508065.1 Geomonas sp.
GAGTCCGCGCAGCGATGCGTTCTCCTCCTTGAGCCGGGTCATGGCGAGGGCGTTCTCCACCGTGACCACCACCTTCTCCAGCGAGAGCGGCTTCTCGATGAAGTCGTAGGCGCCGAGCTTGGTCGACTTCACCGCGGTCTCGATGGTGCCGTGCCCGCTCATCATGATGACGTTCAGGGAGGGGTGCTGCTCCTTGAGGCACTTGAGCGTCTCCAGCCCGTCCATCCTCGGCATCCAGATGTCCAGGAGCACCAGACTCGGGAGTTCCCGCTTGCACAGGGCGAGCGCCTCTATCCCGTCCCCGGCGCAGACGGTCCGGTACCCTTCGTCCTCCAGGATCCCGGCCAGGGCCGAGCGGATCCCCGCCTCGTCGTCAACAATCAGTATCGTCTCAGTCATCGTGACCCTTTATTGCATGTTTTTCGTTTTCCCCCAGCCCTATAATGTCTATTTTTTGGCTTGGGTCAACCGGGAGCATTTCAGCAATCAGGGTTTCTGGAGCGATATCTTGTTCATTTGGCCAAGTTACGGCGTCAAAAAGGATTCCGACGCGATTGAAGTAGGACACATCCTGTAATTCGCGAAAAACTCCTAGTTCGAGATATGGCTTGAGGTCAAATATTCCCTTGCGACCATCCTCAATTTCCACATAGATTCGATAGTCCGACATTGGTTTGACGAATTTTACATCCCAATACATGCCGACCTCACAGTGGTGTAATTTTGTAAGGGTTCTCACCAGCGACAGCAATATCCCAATCGGCCTGAAGTTCATCGCGGTGGAGTTCTATCCATGCCTGCACTAGACGAAGCTGTTTACGCGGTAATTCTCCAGCTAATATCTCACCGTCTTCAATGCTTATGGAAGCCTCAAATTCAGCATACTTGGCATGAAAATGAGGAAGATTGTGGTGTTTGTTATCGATAAGATACATGCGGATAATAATTCCATAGAACATCGATATTATTGGCATCACATGACCTCCGTCGTCAGTATTCCTGCTTTTCATCCAACGCGACCTCTACTTACCATTTCGGGGCTCGTCTCTTGACTAACTACCCTGCGAGCCCGACTTCCCGGGCGAGTTCCCGCCAGGCGCCGAGGCTGCGCTCGATCATCCCCTTGTCCACGCAGTAGGCGATCCTGAAGTAGCCGGGCGCACCGAAGCCGGCGCCGGGCACCAGCAGGATGCGGTGCTTCTGGGCGATCCTGACGAACTCGATGTCGTCATCGATCGGGGATTTCGGAAAGAGGTAGAAGGCGCCGTCCGGCCGCACCATCCGGAATCCCATCCCGGTGAGCGCTCCGTACAGCAGGTCCCGCTTCTCCTGATAGGCGCCGATGTCGACCGAGATGTGCTGCAGGCCGGCCACCAGGCGCTGCATGAGCGCCGGGGCGTTGACGAAGCCGAGCACCCGGTTCGAGAAGACCGCCCCCTCCATGAACTGCTCCACGTTCCTCATCCCGGGGTTTGCGGCCAGGCAGCCGATCCGCTCGCCGGGGAGCGCCAGGTCCTTGCTGTGGGAGGTGACGATGACGGAATTTTGCACGTAACGGAAGATGTTCGGCACGCTCATGCCGTCGTAACTGATCCGCGCGTACGGCTCGTCCGAGATGACGCAGATCTGCCGGCCGAACTCCTTTTCCTTGGCGCTCACCATTTCTCCCAGACGCGCGAGGCTCTCGGCCGGGTAGATGACGCCGGTCGGGTTGTTCGGGGAGCAGATGATGATGGCGCGGGTCTTTTCGGTCATCGCCGCGCCGATGGCGGGGATATCGAGCTGGAAGGTGTCGCGGTCGGTCCAGACCTCGACCGGCTCGCCGCCGTGGTTGTCGATGTAGAAGCGGTACTCCACGAAGAAGGGGGTGAGGATAATCACCTGGTCGCCGGGGTTCAGTATGGTCTTCAGCACCACGTTCAGCGCGCCGCCGGCGCCGCAGGTCATCACCACCTGCCCCGCAGCTACCTCCAGCTCCGAGGCGCGGCTCAGCGTCTTTGCCACAGCACTCCTGGTCTCCGCGTACCCCGCGTTATTCATGTAGCGGTGCATCCCGGGGACCGGGGTCTGGGCGAGCTTCAGGAAGGCGTCATTGAACTCGGCGGGCGGCTCCACATCGGGGTTCCCCAGGGTGAAGTCGTAGACCTTGTCCGCCCCGATCTCCTGGCGCATCCGCTCCCCCTCCTCGAACATCTTCCTGATCCATGATGATTTCGCGATAAATCCGGCTATCTTTCGGGCAACGGCCATTCGTGCGCACTCCTTGCTATGTTTTTAGTTTTTTTAGCACATTACGGCTAGGGGGGCAAGGCGTATTACCCGGGCGGGCGGGCGGAAGCCAAGCCGGGCGCAGCAATTTCCCCTTTAATTCGGGGGCCAATCTGGTATGATGCCCCCTTCGCGAAAGAACACCAACGGGAAAAGGAGCAAAGCATGAGTAAGGATTGGCGCATAGAGACGCAGGCGATTCAGGAGGGGTACACGCCGCAGGACGGGGAGCCGCGGATCCTCCCTATCATACAGAGCACCACCTTCAAGTTCAGCAACGCGGACCACGTGGCGCGGCTCTTCGACCTGGAGGTGAGGGGACATTTCTACTCCAGGCTGAGCAACCCGACCGCCGAGGGTTTCGAGAAGAAGATCACCGCCATGGAGGGTGGTGTGGCCGCCATGGCGACTTCTTCGGGACAGGCGGCAACCAGCATCGCGCTCATGAACATCTGCCGCGCGGGCCAGCATATCGTGGCGGCGAGCGCCCTGTACGGCGGCACCTATTCGCTCTTCGCCAACACCTTCCCGAAGCTCGGCA
>DATCHY010000203.1:0-7197 GCA_036508065.1 Geomonas sp.
TATCTTCCACAGTCCCCTTGAAGTCCGGATCGCCCGCCATCTGCTTCTCGATCTTCTTCACCGAGTGGATGATGGTGGAGTGATCCTTCCCCCCGAACTTGTCGCCGATCTCCGGATAGGACGCCTTGGTGAGCTCCCGGCAGATGTAGATTGCTATCTGGCGAGGCACCACGAGCGTCTTTATCCGCTTGTCCGACTTAAGTTCTGAAACCTTGATGCGGAAGTGGTCCGCCACGTGCTTCTGGATCATCTCGACCGTGATCTCCTTGGTCTTCTCGACGATGATGTCCTTCATCACCTCGCGTGCCATGGTGAGCGTGATCTCGTTGCCGGTGAGGGAGGCGAACGCCTCCAGCCTGATCAGCATCCCTTCCAGCTCGCGGATGTTGCTGGTGGCACCCGCAGCGAGGAAGAGCGCCACGTCGTCGGGAAGGTTCACCGCATGCATGTCCGACTTTTTCTTGAGAATCGCTATCTTGGTCTCGATGTCCGGCGGCTGGATGTCGGCGATCAGGCCCCATTCGAACCGCGATCTGAGCCGCTCCTCCAGTCCCGGTATATCCTTGGGGAATTTGTCCGAGGTGACGACGATCTGTTTGTGCGACTCGTAGAGGGCGTTGAAGGTGTGGAAAAATTCCTCCTGGGTAGCTTCCTTGCCCGCCATGAACTGGATGTCGTCGATGAGCAGCAGATCCATCTTCCTGAACTTGTTACGGAATTCCTCCATCTTCTTGTAGCGCAGCGAGTTGATCATCTCGTTCATGAACTTTTCCGAGGAGTAGTAGCAGATCTTCGCCTTGCTGTTCTTGGCGAGAATCTGGTTCCCGATGGCGTTCACGAGATGGGTTTTGCCCAGACCGACTCCGCCGTAGATGAAGAGCGGGTTGTAGTTGGTGGCCGGCTTGTTGGCTACCGCCTGCGATGCCGCATAGGCGAACTGGTTGCTCGCGCCGCAGACAAAGGATTCGAAGGTGTACTTCGGGTTCAGGTTCGGTACGAAATCGGACTTTTTATCCTTGTCCCGGTCCTTCTCCTTTTCCCTCTCCCTTTCCTTGGCCGGCTTTTGGTCCTGCTCGGCCTTGGGTTCGGCAGCATCTTCGGGCTTGGCCTCCCCGATGTGGAACTCGATCTGGTAGTTCTTCGAGTTGACAGCCGATATGGCTTCCTTGATCATGGAGAGATACTTGTCGGTGACCCATTTTTGGAAGAAGGAACTGGGCACTTCGAGGACGATGGTGTCGTTAGTTGCTCCCAAAAACTTCAGCGGTTCTATCCAGGTGGTATAAGTTTGTCCTGTAAGTACTTTTTTAAGATTTGCCTGGGCTTCTAGCCAAACATTTTCCATGGAGAGAGGCCTTTTTTGAAACTGTTTTTGCACAGCTTTATCAACAACTGTTGATAATAAATTTGTGTGGTAATTTCAAACGCTTATGCGGTTTTGCACAGGGTAAGCCGATACTAATTTTATTGCAGCAGAAGACTAGCAGAGCTACCCTGAATTTGCAAGGCAAAATTTGTCTCTGGAAAAAGACCTTGACAAGAAACAGCGTTTATGTTTAAGTTCGATGCTTACCTTTAAATCTAAAGTTAGAATCTCGTTTAAGGAGTCGATAAGATGAAAAGAACTTTCCAGCCCAGCAATATCTCCAGAAAAAGAACCCACGGCTTTCTCGTACGCATGGCCACCAAGAACGGCAGGCTGGTGATCAAGAGGAGAAGGGCCAAGGGCCGCACGCGTCTTGCCGTCGGCATCGCAACCAAATAAAGACCCGCTTGTCCAGCTCAGTTTTTCCCAAGGGTGAACGCCTGCGCAAGCGCCCCGAGTTCCTGCAGTTCAACTCGGGCGCTTCGAAGATGCACACGCCGCACTTTCTGCTGCTCTGGAAGGATACGGCGCCGTGTGGTCCCCGGCTGGGCTTTACCGTGAGCAAGAAGGTTGGCAACTCCGTAGTCAGAAACAGTATCAAGAGAAGGCTGCGCGAATTTTACAGGCAGAACAAGCCTCTTTTCATAAAGGCAGATATTAACATCGTTGCCAAAAAAGGGGCGGAAGTGCTTGACTTTCACCACGTCTCATCCGAGCTCGCAGCCGCCCTCGGGCGGCTGCGTAACAGATATGCTAACTAGATTGTTCATTCGCCTGATCGTAATCTACCAGCGGTTCATCTCTCCGTTCAAGGCCTCTTCCTGCCGGTTTTACCCCACCTGTTCGCATTATTCCTTACAAGCATTGGAAAAGTACGGCCCCATCAAGGGTGGATGGCTGACGGCTACCCGAATTTTGCGCTGTCATCCGTTTCACCCGGGCGGTTACGATCCGGTTAAATAGCCTTTTCAGGAGAACTTATGGAAAAAAGACTCATCATAGCGGTACTGCTCTCCATTGGGGTTTTGTACGCCTACTCCTTCATCTTCCCCTCGGCGAAGCCGCAGCTTCCCGGTTCCCCTGCAGCAAAGCAGGCCGCTATCAGCTCCGCCTCGATCGCGCCCGCGACTGGAGTGGCAGCGCAACCGGTCCCGGCCCAGCAGCCGTTGGCGGGCGTAGCGCAGCAGGTGGCGAACGCCCGTGACATCACGGTCGAAACCGATCTCTACCGCGCGGTATTTTCCACCCAGGGAGCCGGTCTCAAAAAGCTGGTCCTGAAGAAATACAAGGAAAACCTCGGCCCGCAGGGGAAGGATATCGTGCTGGTTGACGAGTCGGCACCCGGGCGCTATGCGCTCCTCAGCGACTCCCGCGAGTTCGGCATCGCCCCGACCGCCGTTTTCAATGCCACCGCAGATAACCTGAAGCTCGCCCCTGGCAGCAAGGGAACCCTGGAGTTCACCACCGTTACGCCGCAGGGAGTCTCATTCAAGAAGAGCTACAGCTTTTCCGGCGACGCCTATCGCATAGGTCTAACCGAGGAACTGCAGAATACCGGCGCCGCCAAGGTTGACGGTACACTGCACCTGCTGCAGAACGACCGGGTGATGGTGCACAAAGGGGAGGGGAGGTACGAGGTCTACGGTCCGTCCAACCTTTCCGATAACAAGGTGAACACCGACAAGCTCGACAATCTTCTGAAGACCCCGGCACAGTACGACAAGGGAGTCATCTGGTCCGCCTTCGCCGACAAGTACTTCGTGGAAGCGGTCATCGCCGAGAAGGGGAGCATCGCAGCAGTCCGCATGTCACGTCCGGGTAGTGATGCGCTGCTGAGGGATATCTCCACCCCCGTCATATCGGTAGCGCCCGGGCAGTCTGCCTCGGTCGCCTACTCCCTTTACTACGGCCCGAAGGACCTCGACATCCTTAAGGCTCAGGGAAACCGGCTGGAAGAGGTGATCGACTACGGCTGGTTCGGACCGGTTTCCAAGCCGCTCATCTATGCGCTCAAGTTTCTTTACAAGTACACCGGCAACTACGGCTTCGCCATCATCATCATAACCTTCATCCTGAAGCTGCTCTTCTTCCCGCTTACCCACAAGAGCTACAAGTCGATGAAGGAGATGCAGAAGCTGCAGCCGAAAATGGCCGAGCTCAAGGAAAAGTTCAAGAACGACAGGGACGCCATGAACAAGGCGGTCATGGAACTCTACAAGACCCACAAGGTGAACCCGATGGGGGGCTGCCTCCCGATGGTGGTGCAGATCCCCGTGTTCTTCGGTCTCTACCGCGCGCTTATGTACTCCATCGAACTAAGGCACGCGCCGTTCATGCTCTGGATCATCGACCTCTCCGCCAAGGATCCTTACTATGTGACTCCCATCGTCATGGGTGTAACCATGTTTATCCAGCAGAAGATGACACCTTCCAACATGGATCCGGTTCAGGCCAAGATGATGCTTGCTCTTCCGGTGGTGTTCACCTTCATGTTCCTGAGCTTTCCGTCCGGTCTGGTCATCTACTGGCTGGTCAACAACGTGCTGACCATCGCGCAGCAGATGTACATCAACAAGACGGTCAGCGCTTAAAAACAGATTAAGGTTGAGATTAAGATTAAGTTTATCGGCTCAATCTTAATCTTGATCTTAATCTTGCCTAAAGGTAGCGGGTAAAAATCATGTACGTGCGGGACACAATAGCTGCAATCAGCACACCGGTAGGGGAGGGGGGGATCGGCATCATCAGGGTAAGCGGTCCTGCTGCCCTCCCGATTGCCCGGAACATATTCAGAGCTAAATCGAACGGTGGCCTAAAAAGCCACCGTTTTTCTTATGGCGCTGTCGTGCATCCGGAAACCGGCGCCCTTCTTGACGAGGCGATGCTGGTCTTCATGAAAGCGCCCAATTCCTACACCCGCGAGGACGTAGTGGAGATCCAGTGCCACGGCGGCACCCTGGTCGTGTCGCGCATCCTCTCGCTGGTCGTAGGCGTTGGCGCCAGGCTGGCCGAGCCGGGTGAGTTCACCAAGCGCGCCTTCCTGAACGGGCGCATCGACCTGGTGCAGGCCGAGGCCATCATGGACGTGATCGCCAGCAGGACCGAGGCCGCTCTTGCCCTGGCCCAACACCAGCGCGAGGGGCTCCTCTCCAAGCGCATCGCTGCCGTCCAGGAGGGGATACTCTATGCCCTGGCCTATGTCGAGGCGCTGCTCGATTTTCCCGAAGAGGAACTCGACATTGCCGTCGAGCGCGACGTGCTGGGTAGGGTTACCCCGGCTCTGGACGAGCTGCAATCGCTCATCGACGGTTTCGACGAGGGGAGGGTGCTGCGCGACGGCGTCTCCGTCGTCATCGCCGGAAAGCCAAACGTCGGCAAGTCGAGCCTGTTGAACACCCTGCTCAGGGAGAAGCGGGCTATTGTAACCGCGGTTCCCGGCACCACGCGTGACGTGATCGAGGAAGTCGTCAATATCAACGGTCTCCCGGTAAAGCTTCTCGATACCGCCGGCATCCGGGATTCCGACGACCAGGTCGAGCAGGAAGGGGTGCGGCTCTCGCTGGACAGGATTCCCAAGGCTGACCTGGTGCTTTTTGTCGTTGATGCCTCTGCGCCCTTTACCGGCGAGGACGGGGCGATCCTCAGGGCCATCGGTCCGAAGAGCGTCATCGTGGTCAGGAACAAGTCCGATCTCCCTTCCATTTGCGCGCTCCCTGTAGAACTCGCCGCGCCATGCGTTGCCATCTCGACCACCACCGGTACCGGCATCTCGGATCTGCGGCAGGCCATTCATGCCGCCTTTATCCATGGTAAGGCTATCGACGGCAGGGATTTCGTCGCCATCTCCCGCGTCAGACACCGCGACGCACTGCTGAAGTCGCACCAGGCGCTGGAGCGCTTTGTTGTCAACCTTCAGGCCGGGGTCAACATGGAGCTTCTCCCGATAGATCTTCGGGATGCGCTGGACGCAGTGGGTGAGGTGACCGGGGCGACGACCGCCGATGACGTGCTGGACCGGATCTTCTCCAGCTTCTGTATCGGGAAATGATATTGTTCCACGTGGAACAATATCATTTTTAGATGCTGTTCAAGCCACTTAGCAGCTGTCTTTACATCTTTTCGGACGTTGGCCTGAAAAGGTGAACGGGGCGAAAAGCCGTTAGCTCTGATGGATGGTTGGCGACGGCTGCCGAAAGACGAGACGCATGCCATGCGTCTCTACCCGGGTGGATAGCGCTGATGAAATTGTTCCACGTGGAACATCTGGTAAACCTCTTTCAACTACAGCTAGTTTTTATGCGTCTCCGACAGTCATTTCGGACAGCGTAAGGATGATGCTTCTTCTTTGCTTGTATCTTTTCACCCTGGTTTGATGTGACGATTCCCTTTAGGTATAAATGGAGTATGTTTTGATAGCTTATGACAAAAAATATGACGTAATCGTGGTAGGGGCAGGGCATGCCGGTTGCGAAGCGGCCCTGGCCGCGGCCCGCATGGGTGTCTCCACCTTGCTGCTGACCATAAATCTCGACGCCATCGCACTCATGTCCTGCAACCCTGCCATCGGCGGGCTTGCCAAGGGACATCTGGTGAAGGAAATCGACGCACTGGGCGGCGAGATGGGCCGCAACATCGACGCCACCGGTATCCAGTTCCGGGTGCTGAACACCAAGAAGGGCCCCGCCGTGCGCGCCTCCCGGGCCCAGGCGGACAAGCAGCTCTACCGCCTGCGGATGAAGAACATCATGGAGCTGCAGGACCGCCTGGACTTGAAACAGGTAGAAGTAACCGCCCTGCATCTCGAAGGGGGCGCCGTCGCCGGTGTCGATACCAGGGGCGGCGTGAGGTTCCTGGCCAAGACAGTCATCCTCACCACCGGCACCTTCATGCGCGGTCTGATCCATATCGGCCTGGTCAATTACCCCGGCGGCAGGGCGGGGGATCTCCCGTCCGTAGGCCTTTCCGAGCGGCTCATGGACTACGGCTTCGATGTCGGCAGGTTGAAGACCGGCACACCGGCAAGGCTCGACGGCAGGACCATCGATTTCAGCCGGTTGGAGCCGCAGTACGGCGACGAACGGCCTATTCCGTTTTCCTTTTCCAACGAAAGGATCGAGCAGCCGCAGGTCCCCTGCCATATCGCCTACACCAACCCGAAGGGGCATGACATCATCAGGAGCGGCCTGGACCGTTCGCCGCTCTACGCCGGTATCATCGAAGGGGTGGGGCCGAGGTATTGCCCCTCCATCGAGGACAAGGTAGTCCGTTTCCCGGAAAAGGACCGTCACCAGACCTTCATCGAGCCGGAAGGGCGCGAGACGGTCGAGGTTTACCCCAGCGGGCTCTCCACCTCGCTCCCCATCGATATACAGTGGGCCTTTTACCGGAGCATCGAGGGGCTGGAGCGGGTCGAAATCATGCGTCCGGCCTATGCCATAGAGTACGATTACGTTAACCCTATCCAGCTGCACGCCTCGCTGGAGACCAAGCTGGTGGCTAACCTGTACCATGCCGGGCAGATCAACGGCACTTCCGGGTACGAGGAAGCTGCGGCCCAGGGGCTCATGGCGGGGATCAACGCCACGCTCCGGGTCCAGGGGAAGGAGCCGCTCGTGCTCGGAAGGCACGAGGCGTATATCGGCGTGATGATCGACGATCTGGTGACGCTGGGAACCCGGGAGCCGTACCGGATGTTCACCTCGCGCGCCGAATACCGCCTGCTGCTCCGGGAGGATAACGCCGATCTCAGGCTGAGGGAAAAGGGGCATGAGGTGGGCCTGGTGCCGGAGGAGCTGTATGCCGATTTCGTGGTCAAGAAGGAGCGGGTGGAA